>CALZCU010000031.1 GCA_945632055.1 uncultured Ruminococcus sp.
CTATAAGGTAAGCGTCAAAAGGCGTGAAGGTACGGAAATCGTGGACGAGGTTTTCGACGGTTCAACGAAGATTACCTATAATGAGAACGGTGTTCCGATAAGTCAGGAAAACCACGCTGAGTGCCCTATCCGTATGTCCTTTATTTCGGACAGCTCGAAGGAGCCTGTTGTGCTTGACCCGTCTGCGCTTGTTACGCAGTATGTTAAAAAGTATGACGCCGTGTATTCGACCGATGAAAACGGTGTTGCATACACACAGATTTCTGACGGATATTCGTTTTCCGACTACTATTTCGGAACAGGCAGACCGCTGTTCACGCTTAAGGGCACCGAGCCTGTTTCTGCCTCAATGGTAGTATGGCTTGAGGGAACAAGCGAGGTTGTTGACCAATACGCAGGTCAGCCCATTTCAGTTGACATTGAACTTGAAAGTAACTGGACTGAAATGGACTATGTTGAATTTATCGACAACACACTCGGTGATGACGGATCAACAGAAAGCGGACATTGGATTAACAGTGATAACAGCTGTATTGTTATTATGACATATAAGGATGTCGATGCAAGTACAGCCGAAAAGCCTGTTATGAAGTCTGTCGTTATGAAGCAGGCTTTCGGCTCAACAACTGAGTGGAGTGCGCCGATACCGAAGAATGTTAAAACCGACATTTCGTTCTACCGATACAGCCTTACAAAGGAAACAATCTTCAACTCCTGGCACACACGAGTGGGTGTTAATACCTCTCTTTCCGAAAATAAAACCGCATTGGACTGGGCAAAGGCAATTGTTACAGAAAATGGCTTGCAGGAATACAGAACTGCAAGCGGCACAGATGACGGCAATCTTGAGCATACCTACACTGCCCGCCGTGGTAACGGCTACGGATTTGTTGAAGATAACGATCGGGATTTGCAGAAAAAGCGTCTGTCACCCTGCGTAGGCTATTGGGGTACACCGCCTAAACAGCAGGAAACAACGGTTGCGCCGACAGAACAGACTACTTCTCAGGGTGAAACAACTGCTCCCGCAACTACAGCTCCGCCGAGCGGAGACGAGGTAACTATCTCGCTGATTAAGCTCGAAACTATTAAGCCTTGGGTATTGCAGAATATTACCGCATCAGGATATACGCTCAATATGCAGCTTACCGACGGAACTCAGATTCCAATGGAGCTTGCACCCGATGAAACTAATATTTATCAGATAACAAATCTTACAATTGCAAAAGGTAAAACGATTAAATACTTTGTATTGACTAAGTCAGGAAAAGATCCCAAGCCGCTGGCGCTTGATGCAATGGTTCAGATTACAAACAATCACAACATCATTTTCCAGATGCAGAATGACGATACAATCAAGAGAACAAGCTAACGCAAAGGAGGTGTCACAATGAAAGAAAAGCTGACAGCAATTAAAAAAGCTTTGTCAAAAAAGAATAACTCACGCTATGGCTGGATTATTTCAATTGTGGCACTCGTTGAGGTTGCAATGATTCTGCTCGTTTCGACCTATGCCTGGGTTGAAACAATTTCTTCAATCGAAATCACCAATTCTGCCGGCGCTGTTGACACTTACACTTACACCAACGCTTTAGTTGGCACAGGCGAAGGCTATGCAGGTCAGCCGATTGACCTATCAAATTATTTCAAGGCGTCGGGCAATGTTCATATGGCTTCTGCTTCAAGTGCAAACGGAAAGGAATTTTTCTTTCCGCAGGTTGCAAAAACAGGCACGACAGAGCCTCGCTTCAGAAAAGGCGGTCTGAACGATAAGAATACCAATTATATCAGCTTTTCGTTCAAGGTTAAGGCAGTTAACACAGGTGCAGATTTCTATTTCGATAAAATACCTGCCTTTAAAATCGGCGATACCGAGGTAACAGATAATAAGGTGAGAATCGCACTCACTGTAGCAAACGAGGACGGAACAAACTCCGAAACAAGCATATATTCATATCGAAATGCACCTTCGGAAAGCGTAGTTGCGAATGTTGACGGCACAATGGTTGCAACTTCTCCCGAAATCAAGCCTTTCTCAGAATACGCAAGTTACGAAAATCCTGATGTAAATACCCTGTTTTCCTTATTGATGGATCAAACCAAGCTTGTAACCCTGACAGCGTGGCTTCAGGATCCCGATATGACTGCTGAGTATGCAGGAAAGCAGCTCACTTGCAGTAACTTCCAGATTGTTACGGGAGTTAAAAGCACAACAATCAACTTTGTTGACAGAACCTCTGCATTCAATTCATCGGATGCAAAAAAAACAACCTGGAATTGGGTAGGAAACGATGATGCTCTGATGTGGGTTAAGACCTCAAAAGGTGCTTTTAAGATGCAGAAGTCAGATACAGCGGCTGAACCGACCTGGACGCTGACTGTTCCGTCAGATAATTTAGGTTCATCATCAGATGATTTATATTTTTACAGAACTGCGAGTACTGTAACAGAAAATCCGCAGGATAATTATCACAATTTCTGGAAAACAACTTTGGGCGGAGCAGGAGCAACCGATGTGCCGACATACAAGGCATACGGAAACCTCAAGCCAAATTCTTCAAAGGAGGGCTACGGCACATGGGGCAGTCTGTGTGAGATTAAGGTCTTAGGCGACAAGGCTGAGAGCGTACTGCCTACTCCTACAGCAGAAACTCAAAATACTGCTACCCAAATCACCCTCAAAACTGCAAATGACGCATCCGTTGTTCCGATGAACTATAATGATGGTTATTGGAGAGTATATATTCCGAATGACGATAACTCAAAAGATCTGAAAATCAGCTTTTCTGATTATACAATAGACGCAGTTAACAGGGATACTTCCGAGATCGGCTCGACATATCGTGTAACATCTGCAAAGACGGGCTATTGGGAGCCTGCTTCAATTGTTGAGGTAAAAATTGCAAGCGGTTACTCTGATATGGGAACTGTATCTGTTTCGGGCGGACCTGAAGGAGCTACAACAGTTAAGGTTACAAAGGGAACAACCGTTACTTTGAAGGCAACCCCTAACAATATAAAAGACCAAAACGAAAAATACGCTTTTGAGGGCTGGTATGAAGATGAGGCTTGCACAAAGCTCCTGTCGACAAACAGTGAACAGCCTTATAAGGCAGCCGAAAAGAGTAAAACCTACACCTTCTACGCAAAATTTCAGTTTAATGTCACTCTTACTGCAACAACAGACAATGAAAAAGAGAATAACGAGGGCGGCTCGGTTCAGATTAACAGCGGTACAGCTGCCGCAAAGGTTAATCTTCCTGTTAAGAAGGGCGGTTCTGTAACGCTCAAGGCTGTTCAGACTGCTGAGCAGGCAGAGGATTACACCTTTATGGGTTGGTATAACAGCAGTGGTGAATTGGCTACAGCTGAATTGGGCGAAACCGAAGCACAAAACGCTACTGTAGAAATAACAAATCTTCAAATACCGATTAACCTGTTTGCAAAATTCCAGGTTAAGACATTTGTGCTTAAGGCTTATGCCGCAACAGATTCCAATCCCGGTGAGGGCGGCAACGCACAGGGCGGTACAGTAACATTTGAGCCTGAGGGTTCTGTTTCGGGCGCATACGCTGAGATTACCGCTACAAATAAGCAGACAATTACTTACAAAGCAGTAGTAAAGGATCGTGACGGCTATGAGTTTTTAGGCTGGTATAAGGACGCAGCCTGCACACAGCTTCACACAAAAAATGCTACCTTTACTGCAAATAAGAGCACTGATCCAAAAACATATTACGCATTGTTCCAGCTTAAAAAGTATAATGCAACTGCACACGCTGTTACAAACGGTGTGAAGGACAATGCAGACGGCGGTACGGTTATGGTTAAAACCGATGTCGGTACATCTGTTGCCGGTGCAACCGCAACACAGAAGATAACCCACGGTAAAGCGCCGACCTTTACAGCAGCAGCCCAGAATGGCTACAGCTTTGTCGGCTGGTATGATTCAGATACCTTTAGCAACAAAGTATCTTCCAATCTGACATACACACCTGCAAACGGTGTAGGAGCAGATATTCAAGTTTACGCTGTGTTCAAGCAGAAATTCACCGTTTCGCTTACTGCAAAAACTGACGGTGTTGAAAGCTCAACAGGCGGTACTGTTCAGGCAGGCACAAAAACTGCAGGGGCAACATCAACCGAAACCGTTCTTTACGGAGATGACATAACAATCAAGGCTGCTCCTTCAAGTGCCGCTTATGTATTTATTGATTGGGAAGATGCAAACGGCGAATCTCAGGGCAGTGAAGCTACAAAGACCTACACAAATGTAAAGAGCAATATTACACTTTTTGCGAACTTCCAGAAAAAGACCTTTGAAATTAAAGCAATAGCTGTTACAGGGGGTACAGAGGGTAGTACAACAGGTGGTACGGTAGAGTTCACTTCACCTATTGCTTCTTCGGATGCTACCGCAACAGTCACTGTTGACTATAATGGCTCTGCATTCTTCAAAGCAAATGTCAAGGTTGATGACGGCTACGAATTTAAGGGTTGGTATTATAAGAAGGCAGATAATACCGAAGCACTGAAGTCTAATGAGCAAGAGTTCACTCTTAAAAATATTACCGACGATACCATTAAGACCTATTATGCCAAGTTTGACCTTAAGCAGTACACAGTTACGGCAACGGCCGTAACAACAGGTACGGCAACATCGGGCGGCGGTCAGGTTGTTCAGGTTGTCGACGGTATAGAGCAAACTCCGGGAGATACAATTAATGTCAACGGAGTTAAGCACGGCAGTCAGATTACTCTGAGAGCTAAGTCGACCTCGGGCGCAACCTTCCTCGGTTGGTTTGATGCAGAAACAGACGGCAATCGGCTTGCTGATACGGCAGATTACGAGTTTACTGTAACTGCACCCAAGCAGGTATATGCAAGGTTTGAGGTAACAGGAAAGACTATTTACTTTAAGCCTAATGACGGCTGGAAAGCCGCCAACGCAAGATTTGCAGCATATATGTGGGACGATACGGAATCTAAATGGTACGATTTGACAGATACTGACGGTGACGGTACATACAGCTTTACATCAGTAAACAGCTGGAGCAACATCATTTTTGCTCGAATGGATCCGGCAAAAACTGATAACAATTGGGATAATAAATGGAGTCAGACAGGTAACCTTACTGTTCCGCCAGAAGATAATCCTTGTTATACAATCACCGGCGGTCCTGATAATAGTAATAACTCAACAGGAACCTGGGGCACATATACACCTGCTGAATATGTATCTGTTAATCTGAACGCTGTGTATGTTGATACAAGCGGAGTTGCTCATCAGGGCTTCACCGGCGGTTCAATTAAGGTTGGAGACAATACATACACCCAAGCAACTGTTTTGAATTTAACCAAAAACAGCAGCTTTTCAGCCACCGCTACTGCTAACTCCGGCTACGAGTTCAATGGCTGGTACACAGACGCTGAATGTAGTAATTCTGTAGGAACAACATTAAGTAATGTTACCCTTGACAGCAACAAAACCTATTTTGCAAAGTTCAAGCAGACACCTGTTACCAATATTACAATAACCTTTATTGATAATACAACAAATAACTGGGCAAGTAAAGAGGGTAAGGTTTATCTGAAGGATAATGTTACCGGAACGGTGTATAATTCAGCAGAAAACGGATATTTAAATCACCAGGCAACCTTTACAGTACCAAGTACTGTAACTAACATTACATTCTATCGATATAAAGATGGCTATGATACTTCGGATCTTTGGAGTACAATAGAAGCAGGAGACAGAGGAGCAAAAACGAAGTATGCAATTGTTAGTGCGGATTGGGATAAACCAATTACCGGAAGCTGGCAAGATAATTAAAATTTAAGGGGGTGAAACCATGAAAAAATTGAAGATTATTGTTGTTTCGTCACTTGCAGTAGTTCTCTGTCTGCTGTGCGCAACGACTACAACCTTTTCGTGGTTCACCCGAGATAAAAAAATGCAGGGCGACCGTTTAGGCTTGAATTTCAACTATGATATTTCAACCGGAACAGGTGTAACAATGCGTACCTACACTTCGGTTGATGACGGTAAAACATATGTTGAAACTAACGAGATTACCGCTTTCTCCAATTCTGAAGGATTGGCGGCAGGAAACCGCAAATGCTACCGCACTGATTTAATTAATAACGGTACAGCCGCTCAGAGCGTTTCGCTCTATCTGTCAAAGCTGACAATGCCTGAGAATGTTTCAGGTAGCTTCTACCTCGGTGTAAACGGTCCTCTTAAAACCTATAAGAGCTATTACGGCGACAACGCAAAGACAATTCAAAAGAAAGAAAGCGTAATTAATCAAAAGAATGTATATGTCGGATTTAACACAAATCAGACCTATACACCTACGAATTATAAGGTTCATTGGTGGGATAATTCTAATACGAAATACAACGGCGACAGCAGCGTTAGGGCTTATTTTTCGCCTAATAAAGAAGGCTCGTATGACAACCAAAAATACAATATGTCATATGCAACTATCCCTTGGGAGGCAAATGCGGTTAAGCTCAGACAAGGAGACACTTGGTACGGAAAAGACAACACCGATATAGCCACAAATAACATTATCTGCTTGTATCAAAGCGGTACGAACAGCTTTGATACAATATACAAAGGCTCTGGCGTAGCCGCAGGAATAGAAAAATTCTATTCTTCAGCCAATGTAACGCAAGGCAATACAATTAACCTTGCCGCTACTGCACAGGGTACGGTGACATATTCCTCGTCTAACACAAGCGTTGCAACGGTTGCATCAGACGGCACCGTAACTGCTTTAAAAGCCGGCTCTGCGATAATTACAGTAACATCAGAAGGTTTCTACGGAGATAAACTTACCGCAACTTGTTCGCTGTCAGTTCCGAGTGCTCAGGGCAACACAAAAAATGATGTTCCCGTTGTGACCAATGTAAAGGTTCCCGGAGTGTATGCAGACAATGAGCCCGGAATTGTGTCGGTGTATTGGTTCATCAAGAACGATTCATCAACAGGTCCGCTCACATATACAATTGATGACCTTTATCTCACACTTTAATACAAGATTTAAAAAAAGGGTTGCCTTTGCAGCCCTTTTAATTTTATTTGAAAAAATATATTCTTGGTGTTCATACTAATTTCAGATTAATGTCAGATAGATTTCAGGTTATAATCCTACAATTATCGGAGAAAGCTAAATGAAAAAAAATAAAATCCTTCGCACAATCAATCTAATAAAAAACATAATCTGCTGGAGCCTTGTTGTGGTGCTTGTGCTGTCGCTTGTTATGTTCTTTGTGTCAAGAGTACAGGGCGCACCGCCGACCGTTTTCGGCTACTCATTTTTCAGAGTGTCGAGCGGAAGTATGGAGCCTGAGCTGTCAGTCGGCGATGTTATACTCGACAGAACTATTGATGACCCGAAGTCAATTCAGGTCGGCGACACCGTAACCTTCAAAAGCCACGAGCTTGGCGACATTATGGTAACTCACAAGGTTATTGTTGCTCCCTACGAAAAAAACGGCAGACTTATGCTCCAGACTCAGGGAATTGCAAATGAACTCCCCGACAAGCCGATTACAGCCGACAGCGTAAAGGGAGTGCTGATAACAAAAATCCCGTTCCTTAAAGAGGTGTATAATATTTTCCTCTCTCCCTGGGGACTGCTAATTCTCATCGCCCTCATCATTCTGATTTTTATTGATGAAATTATCACGATTGTAAAAATCCTCACGCATAACGAAAAGATGGTCAAGGACGGCGAAAGCATAAACGATATTATCGACAGACTGCAGGCGGAAAAAAACAGTAACGGCAGTGACGAAAGCAATGAAAACGCAGAAGAAGCCGACAGCGGCGCAGAGGACGGCAACGATGAAGGCTGAAAAATCGGTTTATGAAAAAATATATGATGCAGTGCTGATGATACCATATGGCAGGGTTGCAACCTACGGTCAGGTTGCGGCAATGGCAGGCA
>CALZCU010000032.1 GCA_945632055.1 uncultured Ruminococcus sp.
GATAAATGGATATATAGTTACCAGTTTAGGCGAGTATGCGTTCGAAGGTTGCGAAACAGTCCAAAGTGTTTTAATTTCAAACGGCATTAGAAATATAGGAAGACATACATTTAGATTTTGTTCTAATATAAATTCGATTTATATACCCCAAACTGTAATTGATATTGCAGTAGAAGGATTTTATGGTTGTGATAAATTAAAAAATGTGTTCGTTGATGAAAACAATGAAAATTATTGTTCTGAAAATGGTGTTTTATATAATAAAGACAAGACACAACTAATATTATATCCAAACAATAAAAGTGAGGTGACATTTGCTATTCCAGGCAGCGTTGAATCTATCGTTCAAATTAGTAATGAAAACTACTTAAAGGAAATTTATATTACTTCACCAAATACAAAAATTGATAATATCGATTGCAGATCTCTTGAAAAAATATATGTAGACGAAGATAATCCTAACTATTGTAGTGCGGACGGTATTTTATACCTAAAGAATATGACGGAAATAGTTTGTTTCCCAAAATCAAGTTCTGTTATAGACTATGTTATTCCCGATACAGTTACAAAAGTAAAAAGTTACTTTTTTAATGATTGTAAAACTTTAAAAACTATTACTTTATCAAAAAATATCTTAGATTTTGGTGAATACACTTTTACTATATATGGTGATAATATTGAAAACATTTATGTGGCTGAAGAAAACCCAAATTATAAGAGTGTGGATGGAATTTTATATAAAAAATCAGATAATTCAATGGTAGCTTATCCATCTGCAAGTAAAAACAAAACATTTGAAATTCCTGAAGGTACTGAACGAATAATTAGTACATTGTTTTTAAGAGATTGTAAATATCTTGAAAATGTTGTTATTCCATCAAGTTTGATTGCGTATGATACTCGCGGATTATGTTATTGTCCTAATTTAAAAAATATATATGTTAATGAAGACAATCCTGCTTTCTGTGATATTGACGGTGTGTTATTTAGCAAAGATAAAAAGAAGTTACTATTCTATCCTCAAGGAAGAACCAATTCAACATACATAATTCCTGAAAGCACTGAATCAATTATTGATGCCTTTCATAGTTGCAAAAGTTTGACGAACATTGAATTACCCTACAATGTGACAGATGTTTCTATAAACTCGTTTATGGATTGCGACAATCTAAAAGACATAACATTTTCTAAAAATATTAAAGATATAGGAACATCATTTGGTTATCATATTGGTCATCCATCTTGGTCATGGGGGCCTGAAAGTCTTACTAAAATTAGCGGTGTGACAATCAAAGGTTACAGCGGTACGGTTGCTGAAACTTATGCCAAAGATAACGGTTTTACTTTTATTTCACTCGGCAATGTTGAAAATGTTTTAGGAGATGTAAATGGAGATAGTGTTATAAGTGTACTTGATGCAACAGAAATTCAAAAACATTTAGCAAGTATTTCTGAATTAAATAATAATCAAATTGCTGTTGCAGATGTTAACAAAGATGGCGTAATAAGTATTGTTGACGCAACGGAAATTCAAAAATTTATCGCTGAACTTCCCTCTGTCATTAAGAAATCATAATACAACAAAAGCCTGAGTATTATAAAATGGTACTCAGGCTAATTTTTTAACAATAATTATTGACAATTTCCACCCTATTATTTACAATAATAGTAACATCAAATTATAAGGAGAGTTATTATCATGGCAGTATGGGGAATTGGTGCTAAGTTTAATAATAGCGATACGGATTTAATGCCTGATTTTTTAAACAGAGAAATCGCTTATGTCGGTTATAATAGAGAAACAGCAAGCGACATTTTCCGAGTATTAGATTCGATTAAAAAAGGTGATTTAATTTACATTAAATCTACTTATAAAGATATTCTTTACATAAAAGCAATAGGTATAGTCAAGAATGATAATATAGAAGCATTTTCAGCATTTGAAAACCCTAATGATAATGTTTATGGTATGAAAGTGAAGTGGCTCATTGAACTCTCCAAATGTGAAAAATTTCCTTTCTGCAAAGATTATCATTATAATGTGTTTAAAAACACAGTCTATGAAGAGCTTAATGATGATGTTTTAGATTTTATTACAACACAAATTGCAAATAAATTTGAATAGAAAACCATATAAGCATAGCCTGAGTATTTTGTCTTTGATACTCAGGCTGTTTTCATAAAATGTTAAAGGTTAAATTAAGTACAAAATCATCAAAAGTCAGGTCATCGGAGGGAAATTCGGGGGAAATCTATGAAATCAACAAGTTTTATGGCAAAAAGAAAAACGGCGAAAACATAGTGTTTAAGCCGTTTCTTGTTGGTTGCGGGAGCCGGATTTGAACCGACGACCTTCGGGTTATGAGCCCGACGAGCTACCGAGCTGCTCTATCCCGCGATATATTCAGCTCGCTGTTTTTCACAGCTTTATTATTCTACCACTATATATACATTTTGTCAAGCATTATTTTTGATTAATCAATAATTTTACTTGATTTACTTAATTATACGCATCTGAGCCTGAAATATGCGTATTTCAGCGCCGTAATTGCTCCACTCGGCGCAAAACTGATGACAAATCTATCCATCAATAGTATAATCATACCGTACCCGAAAGGAGGGGTTGGATTGAAGGTTGAGCTTAAAATATCGGGCGATATTTCAGAGCCTTATGCAGTTATCTACGCAGACTCGCTGACCGACGAGGTCGCCGATGCGGTAATGCACCTTGAAAACTCCGGAAAAATTATCACCGGTGAGGACAACGGCAGGATTGTCGTTCTTCAGACAAACGAAATTTATATGGTCAGGATTGAAGATGAGCGAAGTGTGATTTACTGCAGAGAGAAAAAATACTTTTCCGCAAAAAGGCTTTATCAGCTCGAGGAACAGCTTGGCAAGGGCTTTATGAAAATTTCAAAATCTGCTGTCGTGAACCTCAGCCACATAAAGTGCGTTGAGCCTTCATTTAAAGGTATGATGAGCCTTGTAATGAAGAACGGCTGTAAGGAATGGATTTCAAGAAAGTATCTGCCTGATTTTAAAAAGTATTTAGGTATTTAAGGAGGATATTATGAGAAAAATTATTTCATCTGTTGCAATCGGTATAAGCTGGGGCTTCACAATTCTTGTGTTGATTATGGCGGTCGGAGTGAGCGTGAATCCCGATTTTCTCGCCAATATTGAGCCGCATACCTTTGTTGCCAAGTATGTTGTTTGCTCGGCAATAACAGGACTTGGATTTTCCGTTCCGTCGCTGATTTATGAAAACGAAAAGCTTTCAAGAGGCTTGCAGGTGCTTTTTCACCTCGGAATCGGATTTATCGTATATATTCCGACTGCATTCTATGCTGGCTGGATTCCCACAGAATTCGGCTTTGTTGCAGTAGCTGTATCACTGCTGATTTCTGTTGTGTTTGCACTGCTTGTATGGTTCTGCTTCAGTCTGTATTTCAAAAAGCAGGCAAAAATAATGAATGAAAAAATTGTTGAAAAGCAGAACAGTAAGGTTATCTGAATTATTAAGGCACTGCCGCACAATTGTTTTGTGAGGTAGTGCCTTAAGCCTTTTTCAGCCTAAATCTGATTGCAATTCGCCTTCTAAGCCTTGCGCTGTTGAGCAGGAAATATGCTCCGAATGAGAGTGCAATCGGAAGTGCGCAGAACCACACGCTGTTTACGCCGAGGAAAATGCTTGCAACACAGGCGAGTGCGGCTCCCGAATGAAAGCTCAGAAGCGTGAGCCAGAAGAATTTTGCCTTTCTGCCTTGCTCGCTGTCCTTGTCGATAATATATCTCGTCAGCGACATAACAGCCTCACGAACATTGTTTGACGAAAAAATTGTTGAGCTTGCGTAGCCGCCTGCTGTTTTGAACGAGTTCCACTGAATCGGCGTCACAAAAAGTATCGGCAGCACTGCAACATAGTCGTTGGAAATGTTCGGGAAAAGTCCGATCAGCAAAACGGCACAGCTTGTCATTGCAAGGCTTATCAGCCGTACATCTCGTCTGATAAATTTTTCAGCGATTACGAAGAACACATTTCCTGCGGCAAATGCGAGGAACGAGAGTATCAGAAAAATCAGTCCCGAAAAATCCGCACTGAAAAGCTTGCCGACCAGATGTATTAAATTTGCAGTCTGTGCATTGCCGAAAATGTCACAGTGATTGTAAATTGCATAGCCGCCCAGAAATCCGCCGATTGCACTGACGGCATAGTGAAGCAGCATTTCTCTTGAAGATTTTTTATCCATCAGATTATTCCCTTATCTTATACTAAATCTGATTATAATTATAGCACTTTGAGCGGTGCAATCAAGTTTAAAACTGCAAGGATTTTTCATAACAAAAAGCCCGAAATTGGCTAATTTGCAACTTCGGGCTTGTGTTTATTCATTTTTGCGGAAATCTGACGGGAATTATGCTTCCTCAGGCTCAGATACCTCATACTCAAATTCGCTGTCGGTTTCCTCGATAATGTCTGAGCTTTCAGCTTCGTCAGAGCCTGACAGGTCAGCCTCAACGCCGCCCTCAAGCACACTGCTTTCAGCCGCAGGCTCTGCAATAATGCCTGAGCCTTCAACCTCAAAGCCGCTGAGGAAGGTGTAGGGAATACCGTAGCCGAGCGCAACGCAGGCAAGCACAACGATAACGGTAAGCTCCTTGCTCTGCTGAGTGAGAATGTCGTGAAGCGGCAATCCGGGTGCGATTGAAGCGATGATAATATACAGCGAGGGTACGACGAGAATTACAAGCGTTGCAATTGAGAAACGCTTGACAGCCTTTCCGTCACCGACTCTTGTTGCGTAGAACAGAAGAAGTCCGAAAACGACATAGAGTGTAATGGAAATTGCAGTGCCGACGCCGTTGTTGAGAGTGTTTGCAAACTGTGTAAAGAAGTGAGCGCATACTATGTATGCAATAATCAGAAATGCCGAGAAAAACAGATTGATAATTTCTCTTTTATCAGGTTTTTTCAATTTTATAACCTCCGAACAATATTATTAAATTAATTCTATCATTGAAATGTGACAGTTTTGTGAAAAAACGAAAGACAATTATAAATAAACAATTAACGGTAGTTTTAATTTATAATAATGCGTGTTGTTTGGAAATGTTTATTCGTTGTGGTTAAGGTTATTTTTTGATGAAGTTTACCATAACACTTCGTAGGGACACGGCGTGCCGTGTCCGCAGTGAACATCAAACATAAATTATTAATAATTGTTACAGTAACATTCAATCGTATGGATTTGTTTGTGCGTTAAGGTTGTCATTGTTGGTAACTCGGACACGGCACGCCGTGTCCCCACGAATGTGTGCGTTCGGTCGGACAACTGAATTAACCGATATGTCAGAGCCGTCTACACGAATTACGAACCGAGGTACTCGGTCGGTCGGGCAACCGTAATTAATCAATGCACCGAGCTATCTGCTCGAGTTGCGTGTCGAGGCACTCGACCGGTGGTACACCGTATGCGAAGGTGATTGATAAATTGAGGTTTTCGGTCGGGAAACTGATGTGATTTTAATCACCGAGCTATCTGCTCGAACTACCAGCGGTGGTACACCGCGCTGCGAAGCAAGCCCAGCCGTTTTCGATGTGCTCCTCGATGATGTCGAAGTGCTTGCTGACCGACTGCTTTACCTCCTCGGCTCTTGTGTCGATAATTCCGCTCATAATGTAAACGGCGCCGTCCTTCATAAAGTCACGGACACCCTCGGATAAAAACATAATAGCGTCGGCAACAATGTTTGCGAGCACAATGTCATACTTGCCCTCGACCTTGTCGGTGAAGCTTCCGCAAATGGCTGTGTAGCGGTTGCCCACACCGTTGATTTCTGCGTTTTCAGCCGCAGTCCTGACGGCGGTTTCGTCAATGTCAACTCCGACTGCGCTTTTTGCACCGAGAAGAAGCGTGGCAATCGAGAGTATTCCGCTTCCACAGCCGACATCAAGAACGGTGTCGCCGCTTTTCATATACTTTTCGCACATTTCAAGGCAGAGCTTGGTGGTTTCGTGAGTGCCTGTGCCGAACGCAA
The DNA here is from genome assembly GCA_945632055.1 of uncultured Ruminococcus sp. Classification (GTDB taxonomy): domain Bacteria; phylum Bacillota; class Clostridia; order Oscillospirales; family Acutalibacteraceae; genus Ruminococcoides. Next base: position 6,043 of record CALZCU010000032.1, read on the forward strand.
GACCGGGGTCGATGTTGAGGACAACTCTGCCGTTCGCATCGTAGTCATCTCGCCAGCTCGGACGGATAAGGAGCTTTTCGCCGACCTCAATCGGGTGGAAATATTTTTTCCAGTTGTTGCGCCAATCCTCCTCGGCACAGTCGAGAAGCTCAATTGTGTGCCCGATTCCCTCAGCGTTGTAGCGTTCGGAGAGAAAGGCTACGGCTTCGGACGGCGAAACATCAGGCTCAAGGTAGATGTGAACAAAAGCCGTCTGCCTGTCTTTGCTGAGCAAATCCTCGTCAATGAGGTCGATGTGAGCAATGTCCTCAACCTCCTGCTCGAGATTTGTGTAGTCCTCAATGTATATGCCGTAGGGAACAACGACATTCGCAATGTCGCTCGCCTTGTCAATATCCTTGGCATTTACGGCGATTTTTATTTCAGTCCATTTTTCCATAGGATTTATCCTCAGTCGTTAAAAAGGTTTTTCAGCTTGTCAAAGAAATTTTTGCGCTGGGCGTAGTTTTTGTCGCTTGTACTGCTGTCGAGCTGTTTGATAAGCTCCTTTTGCTTGGAGTTGAGGTTCTTTGGCACTTCAATCGTGATTTTAACATATTGGTCGCCCCTGCCTCTGCCGTTGAGCCGCTGAATACCCTTGCCCTTGAGCTTGAAAACATCTCCGGGCTGAGTGCCCTCGTGAATGGTGTAGGAAACCTTGCCGTCAAGCGTGGGAACGGTGATTTCCGCACCGAGAGCCGCCTGCGTAAAGGTAATCGGCATTACGCACCATACATCGTCGCCCCTGCGCTCGAAAAGCTGATGAGGACGGACATTTACATATACATGAAGGTCGCCCGCAGGACCGTTGTTGTAGCCTGCATTTCCTCTGCCGCTGACATTGAGAATCTGCTGATCCTTGATGCCTGCCGGAATTGTCACATCAACAGTCTTGCTCTTGCGCTGTCTGCCTGAGCCACCGCACTTGCGGCAGGGATTGTCAATAATCTTGCCCTTGCCGTGACAGGCATCACACGCTCTCTGAGTCTGCACAACGCCGAACGGAGTTCTCTGATTGATTGTAACCTTACCCGAACCGCCGCAGGCAGAGCAGGTCTTTGGAGATGAGCCTGCCGCCGCACCTGTTCCGTGACATTCACCGCAGGTAGAAACGCAGTTGTAGTTTATGTTCTTTTTACAGCCCTTTGCGGCTTCCTCAAATGAAATGTAAACGCTTGCTTCAACATCGCTTCCCCTCATCGGAGCGTTGGCATTGTTTGAGCGTCTGCCGCCAAAGCCGCCAAAGAAGCTTGAGAAAATGTCGTCTATGTCGATGCCCTGACCAAACGGACTTCCGCCGCCTGCACCTGCGCCGAAGTTGGGGTCAACTCCTGCGTGGCCGAACTGGTCATAGCGAGCCTTTTTGTCCTTGTCGGAAAGCACCTCGTAGGCTTCGTTGACTTCCTTGAATTTTTCTTCGCAGGTTTTATCACCCGGATGAAGGTCGGGGTGATATTTTTTGGCACTCTGCCTGTATGCCTTTTTAATTTCGTCCTCGCTTGCGCCTTTCTGAACGCCAAGCACCTCGTAGTAATCTCTTTTTTCAGCCATAAAATACACTCCCGTTGTTCAGTTAACAATTTACAATTAATAATTCATTTTGCCTGAATTGACTGTGGTCGCACACTTGCGGGCGGATAATATCCGCCCCTACGGGCAATGTTGTCAACTTAAGGTCAGATGAACCTTTCAAGCCTTCTCCTTGAGGAGAAGGTGTCG
>CALZCU010000033.1 GCA_945632055.1 uncultured Ruminococcus sp.
GTCCTCAATATTACTTGCATAGGAGCTTGCCACACTCTTGTAATCATCTTTGCTTTCATTATTAAGTATTCCCTTAAAAACAACATAAGCAGAAGCACACAGGAAAGCAAGAGCAAAAAACACAATTACCGAAATCAAAATGATGTTCTTTCTTCTTTTCATTAAATTCACCGAATCATATATATTATATGCTGTCTGCAAAATCGGGCATTGTTTTGACAAAACGCAATGCAAAACAGCAAACAAAAACAAAAATACTCTTTAAAATTTTACCACTGTTATATTAGTATGTCAATCCGAAATCAACAAGATGTCAGTTATTTACAAAATTAAGGCAGTCTCCGCATCAACGAAAACTGCCTGATTTTAAGCGTCATTTGTAAACAAACTTACTTGCTCTTGCTTGTTTTAACGAGCATTACAACACCTGCACCGCAAGCAGCAATTGAAAGCATCATTACTGCATAAGGCAGAACATCATTTGAGCCTGTCTGAGGTGAAGTACTCGAGATGTCCTTATTTACAGTGCCTGTTTCAACTGTAGATGAGCCCTTCTTTTTGTAATAGGGAATAATCTTGACATCGTCTGTGATAACAATATCAATTTCCTCATCTGTCAGCTTATCCTCTGTTGTGTAAGGACCGTCAATTTCCCAGTGATCGAAAACATAACCGGGGTTTGGCTTGGGGATAATGTGAACATGCTGCTTGCCTTCCTCATCAATCTCGGTGGTGAATTCGTATTTTCCGTCGCCGCCGTCGCTGGGGATTACCTCAACATGATACTTGTAGGTTGTTGTCTGGGGAGAAGTAGTAGCCACAGGGCTTTCTGCCGCAAATGCAGGAACAGCAGCCATTGCTACCATAATAATTGCAAATAAAACAGTAACTATCTTTTTCATTGTAAATATCCTCCTATAAAAAACAATTTAAAAACTGAAGTCTTGCACTGACTCATTTAGAATTGATATTAGTATATCACAAATTTTTCAAGGTGTAAATAGGCTGTTGCAAAAGTTTATAAAAAAATCAACAAATTTTTCTAAGAATTTCGCTTTTATTCCGTATTGAAATAAAATTACGCTCTTTCTATTGCATATAAAGCCGTAAAAATGTATAATTATTTCAAGCAGACAGTAAGGCTGTCTTTTTATCAGTAATAACGAAATATTTATTTGAAAGGATATTTAATATGAACATTGCACAGCTGCAGCAGAAAATAACTGAACTGAAAAAGGAAAATGATGTGTGCATACTTGCACACAGCTATCAGGCGCACGAAATCCTTGAAATTGCCGACTTCACAGGTGACAGCTACAAGCTGAGCGTAGACGCAAGCAAGGTGAAAAACAAAAATATTCTTATGTGCGGTGTACGCTTTATGGCTGAAACCTGCAAAATCCTCTCCCCCGACAAGAGGGTTTACCTTGCACAGCCGACCGCAGGCTGCAGTATGGCTGACCAGATGAACAAACAGCTCATCTCTCAGGTAAAAACTATGTATCCCGATTATGCCGTTGTTGCCTATGTCAACACTACAGCCGAGCTTAAAACAATCTGCGATGTCTGCGTAACAAGCTCATCTGCGGTTAAAATAGTAAATAATATGGAGCAGAAGGATATACTCTTTATCCCCGACTGCAATCTCGGCGCATTCGTTGCTCAGCAGTGTCCCGACAAGAACATCAAGCTCCTCAACGGTGGCTGTCCTATTCACGCCTGCGTAAACACTGACGATGTTAAAAAGGCAAAGGCTATGCACCCGAACGCAGAGCTTCTTGTTCACCCCGAATGTACGCCCGATGTTGTCGCAATGGCTGACTACACAGGCTCAACCTCGGGCATTATGGATTATGCTGTAAAATCAGATAAAAAGGAATTTATAATCGGAACTGAAATCAGCATTGCCGAGCATTTGCAGTATATGTGCCCCGACAAGGATTTCTACATTCTGTCGCAGAAGCTTATTTGCCCGAATATGAAGGCAACAACACTTCCCGATGTTTATAACTGTCTTTCAGGCAGGGGCGGCGAGGAAATTCTGCTTGATGAGCAGACAATTACCGACGCTAAAAAATGTATTGATGAGATGATCAGACTTGGTTGATAATAAAGTGAAAAAGGCTTTAATCGCAATGAGCGGAGGAGTTGACAGCTCTGTTGCCGCCTATCTAATAAAGGAGCAGGGTTATGACTCAACAGGCATCACTCTTAAGCTCTTTGACAACGACGACATCGGCGAAAAAAAGGAAAAAACCTGCTGTTCGCTTGATGATATCGACGACGCAAGAAGCGTGTGCCGCAAGCTTGGAATACCCTATTATGTTTATAATTTCAAGGACAGCTTCAGAGAAAATGTAATTTCAAGGTTTATTTCAGCCTATGAAAACGGCACAACGCCCAATCCCTGCATAGACTGCAACAGGTTTATTAAATTTGAAAAGCTGATGAGGAGAGCCGAGGAGCTTGATTTCGACTTTGTTGTTACGGGGCATTATGCAATTATTGAGTATAACCCTGAATCGGGCAGATATTTGCTCAAAAAGTCTGTTGACGCATCAAAGGATCAGAGCTATGTTCTTTATTCGCTCACGCAGAAACAGCTTACAAAAACTCTCTTTCCCCTCGGAAATATGACAAAGGAGCAAACCCGTAAAATCGCCGACGAGCTTGGGCTTGTCAACGCAAACAAGCACGACAGCCAGGATATCTGCTTTGTTCCCAACGGTGATTATGCAGAGTTTATCGAGCAGTATACGGGCAAAAAATATGCAAAGGGCAACTTTGTTGATGAAAGCGGAAAGATTCTCGGCGAGCACAAGGGAATTATCCGCTACACCGTAGGTCAGCGCAAGGGCTTGGGTCTTGCACTGCCCCACCCGATGTATGTCAAGGAAAAAAATCTTGCAAAGAATGAGGTCGTTCTCTGCGACAACAGCTCGCTCTTCTCAAAGGAGCTTTACGCAACTGACATCAATCTGATTTCCTGCGAAAAAATCGACAAGCCTATGCGTGTCAAAGCAAGAGTAAGATACAATCAGAGCGAGCAAAGCGCAGTTGCCGAGCAGATTGACGAAAACACACTGCACATCGTGTTTGACGAGCCGCAGAGAGCAATTTCCTACGGTCAGGCTGTTGTGCTGTATGACGGAGATTATGTTGTCGGCGGCGGCACGATATACAAAGTATAAACATACAATCAGCATATAGAAAAATCATCTTAGTGAGGTGACAAATTATGTGTTCAAAAAATCAGCTGAATATTATCCTTTCAAAAATTGCACAAACTGCAAAGTCTGTATTTAAGGACAAATTTGATTCCGCAATTCTGTACGGCTCCTATGCAAGAGGAGATTATGACAAGGAATCCGATATTGACATAATGATTCTCGCTGATGTGCCAAGAGAAAAACTTTTCAGCTATAAAAGCTGTTTCACGCACCTCACCTCAGAGCTTGGAATTGAAAATGATATTGTTATTACGGTGACGCTTAAGGATACAGAAACATTTAATAAATATCTTGACGCTGTTCCTTTTTACAGAGCAGTGAAAAAGGAGGGTGTTCCGATTGCCGTCTGAAGAATGTCTGCAACTATCAAAGCTCAGGCTTGACATTGCAAAGGAACGAATCAACTTTGCAAAGGAAATACTTAAAATAGGTGATTATAAAACCGTAGCAAATCGTTCATATTATGCTGTCTTTTCAGCGATGAGAGCTGTTTTGGCTTTGGATAACATCGACTCAAAAAAACACTCAGGAATTATCGCCGAGTTCAGAAGAAATTATTTAAAAAACGGAATTTTACCCAGAGAGCTCTCTGTTACGATTGAAGAGCTTGTTGAGGTTCGCCAGGGCAGTGACTATGATGACTTCTATATTATTTCAAAGACTGAGGTTGTAAATCAGCTGAGCAATGCTGAAAAATTTGTTAATGAGGTTGAAAAATACCTGTTAACAGTTTATAATAATCAAACAAATAAGTCGAGTGAATTTACAGATAATTCGAGCAAATAGGTTTATATTATCAAATCTTCGTTGCCCGACTGTTTCCGAGCAATTTACTATACATAAAAAACTGACTTCGCAATGAGGTCAGTTTTTCTTATATACTTATATTTTATTTTGCCGTAACGCTTACAGCTCGCAGTAGTTGCCCAGAAAGCTGAATTCGGGCATTTCCTCGCTGAGCTGGCTTATCAGGTCTATTACGCTGTCGCTGTGAACGCTTCCCGAAAAATCAAGGTAAAACAGATACTCAAACTCTTTTCCTTTTCTCGGTCGGGACTCGATTTTTGTCAGGTTCAGTCCGAGTGAATTAAACCTGCAAAGTAAGCCGTAGAGCGAGCCTGTAACATGGGGGAGCGAAAAGCAAAGGCTGATTTTATTTGCATTTTCGGGGATATAAAGCGTTTTTGAAATAACGATAAAGCGAGTGGTGTTGCCCTTGTCGTCCTGCAAGTGATTGTCAAGAATTTTTAAGCCGTATTCCTCAGCCGCCTTATAGGAACAGATTGCCGCAACATTGAGTCTTTTTTCGTCTGCAACAGCCTTTGCGGCAACGGCAGTGTTTGCGCAGGGAGTCGGAGCAAAATTATTTTTTGCTATATAATTAGCACACTGCGAAATTGACTGCGGATGCGACCACACCTTTTCAATATCGGAAAATTCCGACTGCTTAAGTCCTGCAAGGCAGTAATCAATCGGCAAGTCGAGCGCACCGACAATGTAAAAGCGGTGCTTTAATATCAAATCATAAACAGCCGAAACCGAGCCTGCTGTTGAATTTTCAACAGGCAGGACACCGTAGCTCACCTCGCCGCTGTCTACTGCCTCAAAAACATCGGAAAAGGTCTTGTAATTAACCGCCGTACCGTTCGGAAAAAGCCTGAGGGTTGCTTCGTGACCGTTTGCGCCCTTGATACCCTGATAGCCGACCTTGATTTCAGAAACAGGCATCTTTGAGGAAGCATTCAGAATGTCCTCCTTAATAGCCCTGCCGCTTCCGACAATATTGTGCTGTAACGCTCTTGAAAGCTCCATTATATTTGAAAAAAGCAGTCTTGCGTGAGAGCCGTACTCGCCGCCCCTCAGCTCAACGCTGTCGAGAATTTCATTCTCACGCTTTTCGTTGAGAACAGGTATTCCGTTAGCCTTTTTGTATTCGCCGACCGCTCTTGCACAGTCCATTCTTTTTTTGAAAAGCTCAATAAGCTCGCTGTCTATCTTATCTATTTCAACTCTTATTTCGCCTAAATCCTTCATTTTTCCGTTTCCTTTACATTAAATTTGCGATTGCAACAGCCGTTACAGCTTCGATTACGGGTACTGCTCTCGGCACTATGCAGGGGTCGTGCCTGCCGTGAATTTCAAGCTCTGCATTCTCCTTTTTCTGCAAATCAACAGTTTTCTGCTTCTGTGAGATTGACGGAGTAGGCTTTACAACGGCTCTGAAAATAACAGGCATACCGTTCGTAATTCCGCCGAGGATTCCTCCGCAGTTGTTGGTTTCCGTCACAACCCTGCCGTTTTCGTATCTGAACGGGTCATTCGACTGTGAACCCCTCATTTTTGAAAGCTCAAAGCCCCTGCCGAACTCGATTCCCTTTATTGCAGGAACACCGAAAACAGCCTTTGCAATTACGCCCTCAACACCGTCAAACATCGGCTCGCCTATTCCTGCTTCAATGCCCGTTACTGCACATTCAATTGTGCCGCCCACGCTGTCAAGGCTCATCCTTGCTTCTTCAACCTCGTTACGCATTTTTTCTTCAACAGAATTATCAATCAGCGCAAACGGTGAATTATTAAGCCTTTCAATTAGCTCACCGTCAATGCTCACAGGATTAAACGGCTCATCGCTTACCAAACCTATGCTGTTGATATGTGCGGCAATTTTTATGCCCTTTTTCTCAAGAAGCTGTCTGCATATTGCACCTGCAAACACAATCGGAGCCGTCAGTCTGCCCGAAAAATGACCGCCGCCACGAATATCATTTGCGCCGTTGTACTTTACAAAAGCCGCATAGTCGCTGTGTCCGGGTCTGGGGCAGGAAAGCAGATTGCCGTAATCGCCGCTTCGTGTGTTTGTGTTTTCAATAATTGCGCAGAGCGGTGCGCCTGTTAAGGTATCTCCGAGCATACCTGAAAGCATCCTCGGCAGGTCGCTTTCCTTTCTGGGAGTTGCCGTTTTGTCCTTGCCGGGAGCACGGCGAGCCATCTGCACAAGTACCTTGTCCATATCTATTTTTTCTCCTGCGGGAAGTCCGTCAATTACAACGCCGATTCCATTGCCGTGACTTTCGCCGAAGATTGAAATTTTTATTTTATCACCGTATGTCGAGGACATCTGCCCTTCCTCCAATGCTGTTATAGTCGCTGAAAAATTCGGGATAGCTTTTGTTGCCACAGAAAGCGGCACTTCACTCGATTGTACCGTAAATACCTGCACCGCACGCCTCCGCCGACAACACAAGTCTGTGGTCGGACCAGCCGTCAGCAAATCCGCCAGCAAGGCTTTTTACACCCGTAATTTCAAGTCCGTCAGGAAGCTCCTTTACGCTTCCGCCGAGATTGTTAATCAGCTTTGCCGTAGTTGCAAGCCTGTCGCTCTCCTTGATTCTGAGCCTGCCTGCGTTTATGATTTTTGTTGTGCCCTGAGCAAAGCTTGCGCAAACGGCAAGAACAGGCACAAGGTCGGGAATCTGCGAAGCGTCAATAGTAATCGCCTTCATTTTACCGCTTTTCACAGTAACGCTGTTGCCCGTTTGTGTAACTTCGGCTCCGAACTGTGAAATAAGCTCCGCTATTTTTTTATCGCCCTGAGCGGAGTCGCTGTTCACTCCGTTCACCGTAACGCTTCCGCTGATTGCTCCGCTGACCATAAAGAAAGCCGCCTGTGACCAGTCGCCGTCCGTTGTGTAGCGGCAGGGCTTGTAGGTCTGATTTCCTTTGATATGCCAGCCGTAGTCGGTTTTTTCGACCTCAACGCCGAATTTTGACATCGTGTAGATTGTCATATCAATATAGCCAACACTCTCAATCGGAGAGGTAAGCACAATGTCACTGTCATTTTCAAGCAGAGGAAGCGCAAAAAGCAGTCCTGTTATGAACTGAGAGCTGACATTTCCGGGAATTTTAAATTCTCCGCTCTTAAGCCTGCCCGAAATCTCAAGCGGCAAGCCGCCCTCGGTTCTGCACTCAACTCCTGCCTTCGGAAGTGCCTCGGTAAAAATTCCGATTGGCCTTTGCGGAAGTCTGCCGCTGCCGACAAAGCGTGTATTCACTCCTCCCAAAGCCGCAACAGGAATGAAAAATCGTAGCGTACTTCCGCTTTCGCCGCAGTCGAGCGTTGCCGATTTATTTGAAAAAAGCGTTGTTCCGTCAACGGTGAGAGCGTCATTTTTAAGTCTTGTTTTTGCACCGAGCGCTTCAATACAGCCGATTGTCGCCTTAATATCATTTGAAAGCGCAACGGGCGAGATTGTGCTGACTCCCTTTGAAAGAGCCGCACAGATTATCGCACGGTGAACATCGCTTTTTGACGGCGGAGCAATGACCGAGCCGCTCGGTGTGAACGGTGAATATTTTACAGTAGCCATATTTTTCCTCTTATGTTTTAATAAAGCCTAAAAGCTCATCAATCTTGATTTTCTTTGTAAAGCTTTCGCCGATTTTGCTGAGCAGGACAAGATTAATCGAACTGCCCGAGGTCTTTTTGTCGCCTGCAGCAGCCTGCGCCATGTCCTCAAAGCCTGCGCTGTCGGTTGTCGGCAAGCCGTATTTAAGAC
>CALZCU010000034.1 GCA_945632055.1 uncultured Ruminococcus sp.
CCCGTCAAAAAGCTGTAATGAAGCTCTTGCAAGAAGCATAGTTGCATCGTTTGTTATGAACCTCGACCCGACGGTGAACGAGCTGAGCGACATCAAGACAGCGGTATCCGAGGCTGTGACAAACTGCATTGTTCACGGCTACAAAAGGGCTGACGGCACAATTTACATAAAGGGCAGAATAACCGATAAAAACAAGGTGATAATCAAAATCCGTGACCGTGGGTGCGGAATTGAAGATGTTGAAAAGGCAATGGAGCCGCTCTTTACAACTGCTCCCGAGGAGGAGAGGGCAGGACTCGGCTTTGCAGTTATGCAGAGCTTCTGCGATAAGGTAAGGGTGAAGTCCGAGCCTGAAAAGGGCACGACGGTTACGCTCGAAAAAACCTTCGGAAACAGCAATGACCGATAAAAACAAAATTGCGCAGAGCAATATAGGACTTGTCCACGCATGCTGTAAACGCTTCAAGGGCAAGGGCATTGAATACGAGGAGCTTTTTTCGGCAGGCAGCTTAGGTCTTGCAAAGGCAATAAACAGCTTTGACGAGGAGAGAGGCTGTGCTTTTTCAACCTATGCTTTTCCTGTGATTATGGGAGAAATCAAGCGGCTGTTTCGTGACGGCGGCGCTGTCAAGGTGAGCAGGACTCTAAAGGAGATTGCAGTCGCAATAAGTAAGCTTAACAATGAAAACAAGCTGAAAAGCGGCAGTGAACTGACGGTTTCACAGCTCGCTCAGCGACTTGATACCTCTGTTGAAAAGGTAGTTGACGCACTCAACAGCGTGAAAAATCCGTTGTCGCTCACAGCAGAATTTGACGAGGACGGCAATCCGCAGATTGATGTTCCTGTCGATGATATCCAGTATGAAATATCCGAAAGGCTCAGTCTTGAACAGACTCTTGAGCTGCTTGAAAAAAAGGACAGAGAAATCATCAGACTTCGCTATTATCAAAGCAAAACACAAACACAGACAGCAAAGCTGCTTAATATGACTCAGGTTCAAGTCAGCAGACGAGAAAAGAAAATCCTTGCTATGATTCGTGAGAAAATGGAGGTCAGCTAAAAAGTTTATAATTAGCTTATATACAAAAATAAACCCGGTGTCGTAATGACGCCGGGTTTTGAGTTGGTTTATAAAATTATTCTTTATTATAAGAGCTTGTTGAGAATATCACCATAGCTGCCGTAGCTGCTTGAGCCGCTGAGCATATTGCTTAAACCGCCAAGTGCTGATGTGCCTGCTGACCAAGCAAACAGCTTTCCGAATACCCACATTGAGAACAGGTAAGCAGCTGTAACGAGTACTGCTGTTACGAGGAAGAACAGGAAATTGTTCTTGATTTCGGGAATATCGTTCTTAAGCTCGGAAACAAGGCAGATAATAAGATACATTACTGCAAAGCAGATAATTGCTGCTGTAACATACTTATTGATAAAGCCGCCGATAGCTGCAACGATAAAGAAAATTGAAACGGGCATTGAGTGAATACCGAACTCAACAAACGCACCAATAAAGGCATTCTTTGTGTCAGCCTGCTTATTGAACATCTTAACGATAACGAATTTGATGAGTGTGTAGAAGCCTGCAAAAATAACTACGCCGATTAATGCTGTCAGAATAACAATGCCGAAGTTAAATGCCTTCTGAGCTGCAAAGAAACAGCAGTTGAAGCCGAACATAATAAGGAAAAGGATTGCGCAGTAAAGAGCTGAAAGAATGAAGTCATTAGTCTTTTTTGCTACACCGATAATTTCCTTGCTCTTTGTCCAATAGGATACGAATACAACGGGAATGTTCTTGAGAGCGTCAACAAACTTTGCTCCGCCAACGCTGGGTGCTCCGCCTACTGCATAGGGAGATGCTTTTTTCGCTGCAGGAGCTGCTGCCTGAGCCTGTGTCTGACAGCTGCAAACCTCGTTGTCAGCTAACTGTTTTCCGCAAAACTTACAAAATTTCATAAAAATTCCTCCATAATAATATTGTAAAAATTTTTTATACTGATATTCCGCAGAAATGCGAAACTAATTTGCGGATTTTCGCTTGTTCTTCGGAATATCAGTTTTAAGCTTCAAAGCAAATTTGCTTATGAAACTTTAGTTGCTGTGTAGTATGAATTATTAAGATATCTGCTTCCTTTTTCAACATCCTTAAGCGACTTGCCGTTGCTGGAATAAACGTATTCGCTCGAATCGTCGTCAAAGTTAAGCTCACCGTCAAACATATATGTGTTTGTAAAGTAGTGAATACCGTACTTGTTGCTATTGTTCTTATCCTTATAAATAACTAAAACCATATTCTTAGTGCTGTCTGAAGATGACTTAGCTTCGAGGAAGTAAACCTCCTGAATATCAGCATCTCTGCTTCCAAAGCCGTAATCATTAATCTCTGTTGTTGCTGTCGTTTTGATAGCCTCAAGATTTTTCTTTGCATCATCGACAGTTAACGGCTCATTGGCTTTAACTGTGTATGACTTTTCTGTTTCAGTAAAGATGATGCTTGTTTCGGGAACATAACCCTCAGGCAAACTATCATTGTAGTTATAGGTGTTGAGTTTAACAGTTACGCTTTCGCCGTTGTCGAGATATGACTTATCTGAAAAATCAAGGTATAGGTTTATTTTTTTTCCGTCGGAATTAATTACCTTAAAGCCGTCATCGTTGGTGTACTTAAATGTGCAGCCGCCCTGCTCAAAGTTAAAGTCCTTGAAACCGAATTTGATATATCCGTCTCTGATGCCCTTTGAATAAGCGATGTTGTTGTCGTCAATATACTTGAACAAATCAACATTTACAGGCTCCTTTGTTGCAACGCCTTCCTTTTCGAGCATATCGGAAACCTTAAACTCAACGGTTTTGTCAGACTTATCAAAGCTTACACCTAAGCTCTTTTCCATAATGCTGATGCTGTTCTTTGATAACTCTGAATTGTCCCAAGAGAGCTTGACAACAACCGTATCGTCAGATTTAAGATTGTTCAGCTTTGCGTATGTATGAATATCTTTTTTAGCTGAAAGTGAAGAAAGGTTAATTGTTGTTGATTCTGCTGTGCTGTCCTCCTCAGAACCCTTAACGGTAGCGGATACATCGCAGTACTCCAGGATAGAGCTTACGCTTGAGGGAGATTTTGTAATTGCACCGTAATTTCCTTTCATCAAATTCTCGATCATCTCGGCACTGTTTGCCTCTGCTGAATTTGCACCGCTTACTTTTTCAATGTAGATTTTTTCGGAATCTACAGTTACATTTGCAGAAAGATAGCCGTCAAAGAGTATTTCTTCACCAAACTTAAACTTGATAAACTGTGACGGGTCGATTCTGTTCATCATCGGAATAATGAACACGAAAAGAACTGTAAGCACAACTGCAACAAAAGCCGCACCGATTGAAGAAAACAGAATAATCTTCTTTGTTTTCTTTGACATAGGCTTTTTGGGTGCCTTTACAGCTTCAGGCTGAGCCACTGTCTGAGCCTCGGTCTGAACTTCAGTTTGAGCTTCAGTCTGTACCTGAGCAACAGGCTGTTCGTTTACAGGTGTTTCAACCTGCTCGGGTGAAGCGTTAAGCGGCGCACCGCATTTTTCGCAGAACTTTTCACCCTCATTAGCTTTGTTTCCGCATTTTTCGCAGAACATAAATAATCTCTCCTTTAAAATTGTATTGTAATCCAATCATTTGATTGGTTCATACACAAGACAAGTATGGAACCGGACTGTTTAAAAATCCGGTTCGTCTGCACAGGCTGTTTCTATATTTATGTTTTATAAAACCTGAAAATGATAATACTAAATAAATACAGTAAGTAAAACAGCAATTATACTTTACGCACATCGTTTTGAGAAAAGCGACTGTGCAGTACAGAATTATACATAATCTTAATTAATTATACATTTATTTGCAAATTCTGTCAATAATTATTTGCTTTTGGAATATACAATATTCGTAAAATTATTCACTCTGTTTTGTTCGCTTTTTTGTAAATCTAAGTATAAAATAAAAAGTGTCGCAAAATATTGAAAAGCAGAGTATAAAATGATATAATTAATAAATAATGCAGAAAAATAATTGGAATTAGTCAGAAAAGAGGAAAACAATGGCGATCAAGGTTACATTGCTTACACATACACCGAACCCCGAGCAGACGGTTGCAATGGCGGCTAAGCTGTGCTATTCGCCGTCGGGAATTGACGATATACGAAACGGACTTACCGAGGAAAAAACGGCTTCCTTTATCAATATGCTTTCCGACCTCGGCCACGCAAGCCCAACCGAACACGCTTCGTTTACCTTTGGAATCGAGGGCATTTCAAGAGCCTGTTCGCACCAGCTTGTGCGCCACAGGATTGCTTCCTACAGCCAGCAGTCGCAGAGGTATGTTGACGGCACGAGCTTTGAATTTGTAACACCCCCCGAGATTGCAAAGAATGAAAAGGCACTCAAGGCTTATGAAAGAGTTATTTCAATGCAGTCGCAGGCATACAAGGAAATTCGTGATGCCCTTGCCGCAAGATATATTGAAGAATTTTGTGAGAAATACGGCGGAAATGTAGGGGGAAGCGATGAGGAAATCATCGAAGCCTTTGGCAAGGAGAATAAAAAGCAGTGCTCCGCTTTTATCAAAAAGGCAAATGAGGACGCCCGTTTTATCCTGCCAAATGCCTCGACAACAAAAATTGTATGCACATTCAATGCTCGCAGTCTGCAAAACTTCTTTGCACACCGCTGCTGCAACAGAGCGCAGTGGGAAATCAGAGAGGTAGCCGAGCAGATGTTGCTCCAATGCCTTGAGGTTGCGCCAAACCTGTTCAAAAACTGCGGACCGTCCTGCCTTTTCGGTCCCTGCCCTGAGGGCAATATGTGCTGCGGCAGGCAAAAGGAAATGCGCAGAAAATACGGCAAATCATAATGAGGTATGATATGAAAAGCAGAATTATTGTTATCGAGGGACTTGACGGAAGCGGAAAGGCTACGCAGACAAAAATCCTCGCCGAAAAGCTTGAAAGCAGGGGAATGAAGGTCAGAAAACTTGAATTTCCCGACTATGCAAGTCCAAGCTCAGCTCTTGTAAAAATGTATCTTGGCGGCGAGTTCGGCGACAAACCCGAAGATGTAAACGCTTATACAGCTTCAGCCTTCTACGCTGTCGACAGAGCGGCGAGCTTTTTACAGCATTGGAAAAAGGATTTCAATGAGGGTGCTTTTATTCTGTCTGACAGATACGCAACCTCAAATATTATCTATCAGATGTCAAAGCTTGATAAAGATGAGTGGGATTCATTTATTGATTGGCAGAATGATTTTGAATATGAAAAGCTCTCAATTCCCAAGCCCGACCTTGTAATCTACCTCGATGTTGAGCCTGAGGTTTCGCAGGAGCTTATGCAAAAACGCTACGGCGGCGACGCTTCAAAAATGGATTTGCACGAAAAAAATCTGAAATATTTGCTTGAATGTCGGGAAAGTGCGCTTTATGCGGCTGAAAAATGCTCGTGGAGCGTGATTAATTGCTGTGAGAACGGCAAAATTAAAGGTATTGAGCAAATTTCCGAAGAAATAGAAAAGGCGGCGGCTTGTATATTATGCTGAACTTTTCATTGATAGAAAAAAATCAGATTGAAGAATATAAAAAATATTACGATTACTCCTGTGCGTTAGGCTGTGATCTTAACCTGCTTAACGCATATTTATGGCGCAATGAATACAACATCAATTTTGCTGTCTTTGACGATACGCTTATTAAGGCATACTTCAAAGACGACGGCAGTGTGTGGGGCTACTGTATGCCTACAGGCAAAAATATCAAGGGCGCTCTTGAGGAAATTTTTGCCGACGCATTTGAAAGAAATTCAAAGCCGTTTATAGTAATGCTGACAAACGGACAGAGGGCAATGCTTGAGTCGATGTTTCCGTCACGGTTTTCGTTTGTTCGTTCGCCCGAAAATCAGGATTATATTTACCTTTCCGAGGAGCTTGCAACGCTTCGGGGAAAGAAATTTCACGCAAAGCGAAACCATATTTCAAGGTTTTACAAAACCTACAGCGACACCCGATATGAAACGCTTGACAGCTCAAACAAGCAGGACGCTTTGAAGGTTGTTCTCGAATGGTATGCCGAAAACGGAGTGAACTCTGAGGGCAACGAGGAGGTCAGGGCTGTTTGCGAGGCTCTTGACAATATGGAGGAATTTAAGATGCAGGGAGCCGTAATCTATGTTGACGGCAAGCCTGCGGCAATGACTCTCGGAAGTGAGATTTCGCCCGATGTATTCGATGTGAATTTTGAAAAGGCACTTCGCAGATATGACGGAATATATTCGGTAATCAACAACGAGTTTGCAAAAACTCTTACAAAATACAAGTATATCAACAGGGAAGAGGATATGGGACTTGAGGGACTGCGAAAGTCAAAGCTTTCCTACAATCCCGTTATAATTCTCGACCGCTACAATGCTGAAATTAAGAATGATATTAACATTTGATAAAAATCAATACAGCTGTATTGCACAGCTTAAAAGGCTCTGGCTTGAAGCCTTTGACGAGAAAGCAGAAGCCGCTGAGTTGTTTTTTGAGCGATGCCTGAGCTTCACTTCATTTTACACTGCAAGCAGGGACGGCGAGCCTGTGTCAATGCTCTTTCTCGTTCACGGAATGTTAAACGGCAGTAAGGCGCACTATCTCTGCTGTGCCGCAACGGCTCGCAATTGCAGAGGTATGGGAATAATGAGCAGGCTCATTGAATACGCTTTGGAGGACGCACGAAAAAACGGCGAAGCCTATTCGCTGCTTTTTCCTGCAAGCGAAAGGCTCTATGACTATTACAGTCGTTTTGGCTACAAACCGCTTTGTGCAACACGAAGTAAGGCTTTTTCAAGAGAGGAATTAATGCAATTTGCCGAGAAATACAACAGCCTTATATCGCCCGATAATTCGTATGATTATGAAGAATTGCAAAGGCTGAGCCTGAAAAATAATTTTCTTTTGCAGAATAATAATTTTGTGTCCTTTGCATCGGATTACTACTCGCTTTACGATTGCAAGGCCGTAAAATCAAAAAACTGCTTTGCACTTTTCGAGGATGAAAACGGCACTGCTGATGTATTTTACTCGCTTTACACCGACTTTTCTTCACTTGCACAAATTCTTCTTGAAAACACAGCGGTAAAGCGTTTTGTCTTTACGGGAAAATCAGACGGTGGGCTGTATAAAAATTCTGAAAACGAAAAATACGGGATGATAAAATCCCTTGACGATAATGAAAAAACACCCGAAAATGTCTATATCGGGATAACTCTGAATTGAAAGGAAATGCGATATGTTCTATATTTTTCTTGCAGACGGATTTGAAGAAACCGAAGCTCTTGCACCGCTTGATATGATGCGCAGGGCAAAGCTTGATGTGCTTACTGTAGGCGTTACGGGAGAGCTTGTGACAGGCTCTCACGGAGTGACGGTTAAAGCCGACATCACGCCCGATAAGATAAGCCTTGACGGTATAGAAGGCGCAGTGCTTCCGGGCGGAGTTCCGGGAACGCCTAATCTTGAAAAAAGCGAAGCAGTAATTGAATGTGTGAAATACTGCTATGATAACGGAAAGCTTGTTGCGGCAATCTGCGCCGCACCGTCAATTCTCGGTCATCTCGGTATGCTTAACGGCAGAAAGGCAACCTGCTTCCCCGGATATGAAACTGAGCTTGAGGGAGCAGAATACACCGCCGCACATACCGAAATTGACGGCAGGGTTATAACTGCAAAG
>CALZCU010000035.1 GCA_945632055.1 uncultured Ruminococcus sp.
TTCCTTGAACTGCTCATCGGTTATGTTGTATGTTGCACCGACAACCTCCTGAGCAAGCACCTTTTCCTTTTCTGCCGTATCGGATAACTCCTTCTGCGGAGCTTTATACGGCCACTTTGAATAAATCAGCTTGAGTGCAATCGGCGTGACAAGCGAGGACACAATAATCAGGACAATTACGGGAGTGAAAAGCTGGGGAGCCATAAGTCCCGTATCAAGACCTTTTTTAGCAACGATAAGTCCGACCTCTCCCCTGTTCATCATTCCGATTCCGATTTTCAGCGAATCGGGCATATTGAATCTGCAAAGCCTTGCCGCTCCGCCGCAGCCGATAACCTTTGTTAGAAGTGCAACGGCTACAAGCGCAATCGAGAACCACAGCATCGACAAATCGAAGTTATCAAAGCTTGTTTGAAGTCCGATACTCGCAAAGAAAACAGGTCCGAAAATCATATAGGAGCTGACATCCATTTTTCTCTCGATGTAGTGCGAATCCTTGATATTGCAAAGGATAATACCTGCTACATATGCGCCCGTAATATCTGCAATTCCGAAAAATTTTTCCGCACAGTATGCGCAGGCAAAGCAAAGTGCAAGTCCGAAAATCGGGATTCTTCTTGAGTGAGGCCAGCGTTTGTCGAGCCATTTGAATGCAAAATAGAGTGCAAAGCCGACAACAAATGCAAGTGCAAAGAAAAGCACGATATTGATGCAGACATTAAGCGGCTGAACAGTCGGGCTTTTAAAGCCGATTACGACGGTGAGAAGCACAATGCCGATTACATCATCAATAATTGCCGCAGAAAGAATCGTTGTTGCAACCTTTCCTTTGAGCTGTCCCATTTCCTTTAAAGCCTGAACAGTGATACTCACCGAGGTAGCCGCAAGGATAGTTCCGACAAATATTCCCTCAAGCATCTGCATTCCCGGCTCACCGAAGCCGAATGCAAGATAAATTGCCGCACCGCCTGCAATCGACACAACAACGCCTGCAATTGCAATCATAAGCGATACAAAGCCTGTTTTAATCAGCTCCTTAAGGTCTGTTCCCAAGCCTGCCGCAAACATAAGCAGTACCACGCCGATTTCAGCCATTCCCGAAATGAAGCCGTCGTACTGAACAAAATTAAACAAACAGGGGCCAACAATAAGTCCGGCTATAATCTCTCCGACAACCTGAGGGCCGTTCAGCTTACGCACTAAAAGTCCGCACAGCTTAGCCGCAATAAGAATTATCGCAAGGGATTTTAAAATCTCCAGTGTTTCCACAAAATCCACCTCTTTACTATTGAAAACACTTTAATTTTAGCACTTACCCGACATATTTCAACACAATAATTGTCAATTCAATATTTTCTATCAATTGCATAAAATGCCTTAAACAATGCAAAACTAATTGTATAAAAGTCAAGCGCCTTCCTAAATGATAAAAATACAGCCGAAGTAACCATAATTACTTCGGCTGAAAATATATCGGGAGTTATCGGCAGTATATATCTGCCATCAGATACCTTTAGATTTTATTGTATTCGGGATTCTGATTTTTGTCGACATCTTGCCTACAGACGCAATCAAAAGAATTTCGGGAATACACTTTACGGCTACGCTGATAAATCTTGTAACAAGCAGTGTGTAGTAGATTTCAACACTGCCTGCGCCCTTTATCAGATACAGCCAATAGGCTGCAAGGAAGGTTTCCACTGCAAGCATATTTACCGTCCACGCAACAACCGTCCTCGGCAATGAAATGTTGTTCTTATAGAATGCGAAGCCGTAAATCAGACCTGTGATAATTCCGCTGATTGTAAATCCGGGGAAGTATCCGCCTGCGCCTGCCGGCACAAGGAAGAATGAAATGACATCGCCCAAGCCGCCTACAAGAGCCGCAGGAACAGGTCCAAGCATTACGCCTGCTACGGCAATCGGCAGAAATGCGCCGCTCAGCTTGACATTGTTGCCGAAAAAGGGCAGTGTTGTGTTTGCAAACATTCCAAGCACAACTCTGAGTGCAAGCAGCATTGCAATTGCGGCAACTGCATAGACATTTTTCAGTGTGCATATGGATTCAATAAATGAGCCTATGGTTTTTTTCACTTTATAGGAAATTGATCCTGAATGGTCGGGCAAAGAAGATTTGATATTATCAACCTGTCTGCTCGAATTGGGTGTCGAGGCACTCGACTTTTTTACTTTTGACATTTAAAATTACCTCCTGAAATCACTCGGTGCTGCTTCAGGAAAATAAAAAGGCGGACAGAAAACTGCCCGCCAAAAATAATGTCCTAAAGTAACAGCGGGATGCGAAATCTGTACCGCAGAGAAATAACTCTTTCGTCCCTGCGGCAACTCCCCGTCCGCAGAACACTTCACGCACAAATTTCTACTCTGTGAATTGTCTATATTATAGCACTCGTATTCGATTTGTCAACAGCTATTTATTAGTTTTCTTTGTCAGCTTGCTGTCAAGACTCTTTATTAAATAGGACAACGGCTTGTAGATAAAAAATACTATAACGAGAATGATGAGTCCCTTGATAATATTAAACGGTCCTACGCAAAGCAGACAGAAGGAAAATGTGCTGTCGATTATCGGGAAAATTGCCTGCCCCATTCTGATGATTTCCTCAAGCGGCATAAATGCTGAATACATGGGAATAAGCACAAAGGTATTGAGCAAAATTCCTGCCACAGCCATTGTTGCAGTTCCTGTAAGCATTCCGACAATTGCGCTGATCCGTGTTTTTTTATACTTGTAAATAAATCCGGCGGGCAGAATAAATGAGCATCCGATGAGGAGATTGGCAATTTCACCGACTCCGCCTGTTGTTGTTCCCTTGATAATAAACTTAATGAGAATCTTAACTACCTCAATTACCACGCCCGAAACAGGTCCCATACTGAATGTTCCGACTAACACCGGCACTTCGGAAAAGTCAAATTGATAAAATGACGGTGCAATGAATCCCAGCGGAAATTCAAAGAACATCAGCACAGCCGAAAGAGCTGCGAGCATTGCCGTAACGGCGAGTTTTGTTGTTTTTGCTGTCTGGTCAGCATAAACAGTTTTTGTTTTTGATTTTGCGATCATACAACCACTCCTTAGAAATAAGTATCAGGCTGTCGGGAAAATAAAAATCCCGTTACACAGATGTAACGGGATAAAAAGCAAAATCGACGCAATAATACAATTGCATTGTTTCACATCTTCTCGTATCCGGACTATAACCGTCGGTGTCTGAATTTCACAGACTCGGCAAGCATTGCTTGTTAGCGGACTTTAACCGCCGGTGGAGAATTTCACTCCGCCCCGAAGACAACCATTGATTCTATTATATACCGAAACTAAACTTTGTCAACTGTAATTCTGTAAGTTTTTGTAATTTATGAGTTCTTAAGGTTTGAAGCCTTTGAAACATTCTTCTTTTTCGGCTTTTCAGGCTTGACGGTCTTTCCCTTGTATTTACGGGCAGCCTTTGCAGCCTTGCCGAGGTCAGCGTCAAAAAACTCTGAAACGCAGTTGAAGGCTTCGTCAGTCAGTCCGTTGAGAATTACAATCGTGATAATTGAACGGGTGTCAACATCGCCGTTGCCGTACTGCAAATTAAAAACTCCTGCGAGCTTTTCAAGCTCGGGCTTTGAGGCTCTTACAATATAGCCCTCAAGCTTCGGAACGATATGCTCCTTTGCAAAGGTTGCTCCTCGAAACGGGAAGTAGCAGTCCTCCTCGTTCTTGATTTCATCTCTTAATTCGGGGAAGTATGTCACAAATCTCTTTGCAAGGAATTTCGGAGTTGCTGTTCCGTCATCGTCCTTTTTCTTTTTCTGCTTAACCTGCTTTGCTCTTCTGATTGCGACTGTTCCCGAAACGCCCTCGACAAAGTCGTTTGCTATGCTCTCGGCGTCCTTATGGTTTGCAAAGGTATCGTCATAAAGCCAGGTAGCCAGTGTTTTCCACTCGTTGTCGGGTCCTTCCTCTGTCATCGTGCAGGAGCGAAGCACCATCTGCTGTTTGTCCTTGACATAAACAACGGTATACGCAATATTACTGCTTGTAAAAAGAGCGGCAAGCTCATTTGTATTGTCAGCGTCAACCTTCTGTTTTGTGTAGCCTGACTTGACAAGCTCCTCTTCAACCTTGCCGACTATTAAATCAAATGCCTTTTTATATTCCAAATCAATCTTCCTCTCGGATATACTTATACTTGTCATTATACAATTATTTATAGCATTTGTCAAAGGTATTTGCAAGTATTTCGCCACAAATCACTTGCAACAATCGAGTTATTGTGTTATGATTTATAGGATAACTTATGTAAGGAAGGGATATAATATGTCGTCCCGAAACGCTATCGGAGTTTTCGACTCAGGACTCGGCGGACTCAGCGCAGTTAAAGAGTTTATACATATTCTGCCGAACGAAAAGATAATATATTTCGGCGATACAGGCAGAGTTCCCTACGGAAACCGAAGCCGTGATACAATCAAAAAATACGCATTTCAGGATACAGCATTTCTTCTTGAAAACAAGGTTAAAATGGTTGTAGCCGCCTGCGGTACTGTCAGCTCGGTTGCAGGAGATGCGCTTGAAAAAAAGCTCTCTGTTCCCTATACGGGAGTTGTAAATCCCACTGCCTTTACTGCCGCACACAAAACGAAAAACGGAAAAATAGGAATTATCGGCACATCTGCAACAATCGGCAGTCACAGCTACAAGCTCAGGCTTGAAAAGCTCAATCCCGATTTCAAGGTGTATGAAATGGCTTGTCCTCTGTTCGTACCCCTTGTTGAAAACGGCTTCATCTGCCGTGATGACCAGATTGTGCGCCTTGTTGTAAGGCGCTATCTGTCTGAGCTTAAAGAGGAAGGTATTGACACGCTGATTCTCGGCTGTACGCACTATCCCCTGCTGAGGGACGCAATCTCAGACTTTATGGGAGATGGCGTTACTCTTGTTGATTCAGGCTATGAAACGGCTTTGTATGCCGCCAAAATATTAGAGGAACAAGGACTTCTCAATGACGATACCTCTGACAAGAAGCCTGAATTTTTCGTGAGCGATACTCCCGACGGCTTTGAAAGCGTTGCAGGGCTGTTTCTCGGCAGAGGTATGGAGCACACTGTTACGCAGATTGACATTGAGCAATACTGAGGATAAATATATGACTGATAAGGAAAAGTATCTGATTTCAATTATCGGAGAGCAAAGGCTTGACGGCGAAACCGACAGGGTTGAGGTTCTCACCGCAGGCAACTATATGATGAAAAACGGTCACTGCTATATAAATTACAAGGAGTATGACGAGGAAAATCCCGGCGAACACTTCGACAATCTGATTAAGGTTGAGGACAACCTTGTCACCATCATACGCAAGGGTGCAATGCAGTCAAGGCTTATGCTTGAAAAGGGCAGACGGCATCAGTGCCTTTATCAGACTGTAGCAGGCGATTTGATGATAGGAGTTTATACAAAAACGATGAAAAATGCCCTCAGCGAAAAGGGCGGTACGCTTGAGGTCAGCTACACGCTCGACTTCAACTCAGACCTTGTGAGCGAGAACAGCTTTAAAATCAAGGTTGAAGAAAAAAACAACAGGAATGAGGAAGAATAATGGACACTTACGCAAAAGCGGTCAATATGCTGAAAAAGGCAATTACAAATGCGATGAACAAGGCAATTGAGAACGGAGAGCTTCCGCAGGCAGAGCTTCCGCAGTTTATAATCGAAACTCCTGCCGACAGAACTCACGGCGACTTTGCAACAAATGCCGCAATGGCAGGCGCAAAGGCTTTCAGAATGCCTCCGTTCAAAATCGCACAGGCTATCACCTCTAACCTCAGTCTTGAGGGTACAATGTGCGAGAAATTTGAAACAGCAGGTCCCGGCTTTATTAACTTTTTCCTCGGTTCGGAATTTTATTCAAGCGTAATCCGTGAAATTCAGAGCGACCCCGAGGGCTACGGCAGAAGCGAGTTCGGCAGTGACGAAAAGGTTATGGTTGAGTTTGTTTCGGCAAACCCCACAGGCCCTATGCATATGGGCAACGCAAGGGGCGGCGCTCTCGGCGACTGCCTTGCCGCTGTGCTTGACAAGGCGGGTTACCGTGTGTGGAGAGAATTTTATGTAAACGACGCAGGCAATCAGATTGAAAAGTTCGGCTGTTCGCTTGAAGCTCGCTATCTTCAGATTTTCAAGGGCGATGAAATTGAATTTCCCGAGGACGGCTATCAGGGTGCAGATATAACAGAGCTTGCGCAGGAGTACGCAGACCTCAACGGCGACAGCCTTGTGAATGTATCGAGCGAGGATCGCAAAAATGCGCTTGTCGGCTACGCTTTGCCAAAGAACATCAAAAAAATGCAGGACGATATGGCAAAGTACAACATCTATTACGATAAGTGGTTCTTTGAAAGCGAGCTTCATAAAAGCGGCGCAGTAAAGGCTGTCGTTGATTTGCTCACCGAAAAGGGACTTACCTATGAGCAGGAGGGTGCTGTCTGGTACAAAAACAAGCAGGTTCTCACCGAAAAACTGCTCAAAGAGGGCAAAAGTCAGAAGTACATTGACAATCTTGAGCTTAAAGATGATGTTCTTATCCGTCAGAACGGCAATCCGACCTACTTCACAGCCGATATTGCATACCACAAGAATAAATTTGACAGGGGCTTTACTACTCTTATTGATGTGTGGGGCGCAGACCACCACGGTCATGTTATGAGAATGAAGGGTGCAATGGACGCAATCGGATATGACGGCGACAAGCTCAATGTTGTGCTTATGCAGCTTGTAAAGCTCGTCAAGGGCGGCGAGCTTGTGAGAATGAGCAAGAGAACAGGCAAGGCAATCCAGCTCAGAGATTTGCTCGAAGAAGTGCCTGTTGACAGCGCAAGATTTCTGTTTAACACAAGGGAGGCAAACACTCAAATGGACTTTGACCTGGACCTTGCCGTCAGTCAGGATAATCAGAATCCCGTCTACTATGTTCAGTACGCTCACGCAAGAATTTGCAGTATCTTCAAATCGCTTGCAAATGACGGAATTTCTCCCCGTGAATGCAGTTCAGAGGAGCTTGCCCTGCTGACTGCGCCCGAGGAAAGAGAGCTAATCAACCACCTTGCATCGTACACAAGCGAAATTATCAGTGCGGCAAAGGATTACGACCCGACCAAGATTACACGCTATGTAACCCAGCTTGCAACGCTGTTCCACAAATTCTACAACTCCTGTCGTGTCAAGGGTGAGGACGAGGGACTTATGCAGGCAAGGCTTGCGCTCTGCGACTGCGTAAGAGCCGTAATCAAAAATGTCCTGACAATGTTCAACATAAGCTGTCCGGAGAGTATGTAATTCAAAATATCACATCAAAACTTCAACAGGTAGCGTCACAACGACGCTCCCTGTTTTGCTTGCTGAATATTAAATAAATATTATGACTTTCCAAAACTATAAAAGTATTTGCCCAACCGTTTCCGAGTAATTTCCTATTGAGCAAAAAGTCGAGTGCCTCGACACGCAATTCGAGCAGAAAGGTTGATAGTACCCAATCTTTTTTACCCGACCGTTTCCGATCAGTTTCCCATAACGCAAAAAGACCTTACAGGATTTCTCCTGTAAGGTCGATTTCTGTTTGGTTTTGCCTTTAATATATATTTCTATATAATCGGCTACCCTCAATCAGCTAAAATCTGATTACTTGTTTGCGATAGCAGCCTGTGCAGCAGCAAGGCGGGCAATCGGA
>CALZCU010000036.1 GCA_945632055.1 uncultured Ruminococcus sp.
AAGCTGTAATATAATTAAAAAATAAATATTTACTTGCCATTTAGCCGAAAGGCTTTATGGGGTTACAGGGAAGTTAAGGCGGTTAGCACTCCCACTGATTGGGGGTGATATGTATGACTGAATTAGTTTTACTTATTGTATTAGTAGTATCACTTACTCAGCTCATTATTAACATAAAAAAATAATCGCCCGACAGTTCCAAATGTAGGCGATTATTTTTATTAAATAATACAATTTGGGCTAACCGCTTTAAACGGTTTTCCCTGTAACCTAATTATATGATATTCAAACTCAAATGTCAATATCATAGATTCTAAAATAAACAGGTGAAAAGTATGAAAATAAAAGCAGGTATCGTAGGCGCAACAGGCTATGCAGGCGCAGAGCTTGTCCGTCTGCTGTCAACACACCCAAACGCTGAAATTTCAGCAATCAGCTCGGTTTCGTTTGAGGGCGAAAAGCTCAGCGAGGTTTATCCGTCATACGCTTTCCTCAACGATATGGTTTGTGAAAATCAGGATAAAGTCGTAGAAAAAAGCGACATTATTTTTGCAGCTCTCCCTCACGGACTTTCACAGGAGCTTGCAGAAAAATGTATAAGCGCAGGCAAGGCTTTCATTGACCTCGGCGCAGATTTCAGACTTGAAAGCGAGGAGGAGTACACCGAGTGGTACGGCGGCACATTCCTCGACAAGGATTTGCATACGCAGGCGGTTTACGGCTTGCCCGAATTTTTCAGAGATAAAATCAAGGGCAAAAAGCTGATAGCAAATCCCGGCTGTTACACAACCTGCTCTCCTCTTGCGATTGCGCCTGCAATTGCAAACGGACTTGTTGAAACAAAGGGTATTATCTGCGATTGCAAAAGCGGTGTGACAGGAGCAGGTAGAGGACTTTCTCAGGGCAATCACTACCCTGAGCTCAACGAGGGCTTTCACCCGTACAAGGTGGCTTCACACCGCCACACTCCCGAAATTGAGCAGACACTGTCAAAGCTCTCGGGCGAAAAGGTGATAATCACCTTTGTTCCTCATCTTCTTCCCGTAAACAGAGGAATCCTTGCAACGGTTTATGCCGACATCAAGGACGGTGTAACCTTTGAGCAGATAAGGAACGCTTATGAGGAGTACTACAAAGATGAATTTTTCGTAAGACTTCTTGACGACGGCAAGTGCGCCGACATTCACAATGTAAAATACTCGAATTTCTGTGATGTTTCAATTCACCACGACAAAAGGGCAAACAAGCTCGTTGCCTGCGCCGCAATCGACAATATGGTAAAGGGTGCGGCAGGACAGGCAATTCAGAATATGAACATAATATTCGGTCTTGAAGAAACGGCAGGACTTGTAATAGTACCGCCGGCATTCTGATAAAAACGGTAAGAAATATTTTGGGATTGATGAATATGAATAATAAAAATTTTAAATTTATTGACGGCACAGTCACATCACCTCTCGGCTTTACAGCACAGGGAGTGTGTGCGTCCATAAAGCCGTCAAACACAACAAAGCGTGACCTTGCGCTGATTTACTGTGAAAAGCCCTGCACTGCGGCGGCTGTTTACACAAAAAACCTTGTAAAAAGCTCCACGATTGAGGTCACAAAAAAGCACCTTGAAAACGGAGTTGCACAGGCTGTCATCGTAAATTCGGGCAACGCAAACACCTGCAACGCAGACGGAATAGAGGTTGCAGAGAGAATGTGCCTTATTGCCGCCGAAACGCTGTCGGTAAATCCCGACGATGTTATCGTTGCTTCCACAGGAGTAATCGGTCAGCCGTTGCCGATTGAGCCTGTTTTAAAGGGAGCGGCTATGATGAAGGGCAAGCTCTCGAAGGACGGCGGAACAAATGCCGCAGAAGCCATTATGACCACCGACACCGTCAAAAAGGAAATGGCTATGGAAATGACGCTCGGCGGTAAAAAGGTGACTGTCGGCGGAATTGCAAAGGGCAGCGGAATGATTCACATCAATATGGGAACAATGCTCTCCTTTGTCACAACCGATGCGGCTGTTTCTTCCGAAATGCTTGAGGAAGCTCTGCGTGAGGCTGTTGAGGACAGCTACAATATGGTCAGCGTTGACGGTGATACATCAACAAACGACACTCTTGCGATTATGGCTTCGGGACTTGCAGGCAACGAGCCGATTGTTGAAAAAAACGAAGATTACAGAATATTTGTCGAGGGCTTGACCGAAGCGTTCAAATCACTTGCAAAACAGCTTGCCGCAGACGGCGAGGGCGCAACAAAGCTCCTTGTCTGCTCGGTTGACGGTGCAAAAACAAAGCAGGACGCAGTTACGGTTTCAAAGAGCATAATCTGTTCAAGCCTTTTGAAGGCGGCTATGTTCGGCGCAGACGCAAATTGGGGCAGAGTGCTGTGCGCAATCGGCTACAGCGGCGCAGATGTCGATGTAAGGAAGGTCGATGTTTCGTTCAAATCGCAGAAGGGCGAAATTCTCGTCTGTGAAAACGGCGCAGGAGTTGAGTTTTCCGAGGACAAGGCAAAGGAAATTCTGCTTGAAAAGGAAATCCACATCCTTGTTTCGCTCAATGACGGTGACGGAAAAGCAGAGGCATACGGCTGTGACCTCACCTATGATTATGTAAAGATTAATGGCGATTATCGCACATAAGTCGTGTGCATAGTAACGCAATTCAGAAAGACAGAACTATAAGGACTGATATATAATGGATACCTCAAAAAGAGCAAAGGTTTTAATACAGGCAATGCCATACATCAAGAAGTATGCCGGTGAAACAATCGTTGTAAAATACGGCGGCAACGCAATGATTAACGAGGACTTGAAGTCAGCGGTAATGAGCGATCTGGTGCTTATGCAGCTTGTCGGAATCAATGTTGTCCTCGTTCACGGCGGCGGCCCCGAAATCAACGCAATGCTTAACGCTGTCGGCAAGGAGAGCCGTTTTGAAAACGGTATGAGGGTTACCGACCGGGAAACTATCGACATTGTTCAGATGGTACTTGCAGGCAAGGTTAATAAGAGCCTTGTTCAGCTCCTTGAAAGCCACGGCGGCAGAGCGCTCGGTCTGTGCGGTCTTGACGGCAGACTCCTGATGGCTGAAAAGCTGATTTCAAGCGTTGACCTCGGCTTTGTCGGAGAAATCAAGGAGGTAAATCCTCAGCCGCTTGAAAATGCAATGCAGAACGGCTACATTCCGATTGTAGCAACCGTTGCAGGCGGCTATGACGGAAATGTTTACAACATCAATGCCGACCTTGCGGCGGCTCAGATTGCGGCAAAGCTCGGCGCAAAAAAGCTGATTCTTATGACGGACATAAGAGGACTGCTTCGTGATGTGAACGATGACGAGTCATTAATCTCGGTCGTAAATGTCAGCGAAGTGCCTATGCTCAAGCGTGACGGAATTATCAAGGGTGGAATGATTCCCAAAATTGACTGCTGTGTTGAGGCTGTACGAAACGGAGTTAACCGTGCGCACATCATTGACGGCAGACTTGAACATTCAATTCTCCTTGAGCTGTTCAGCGACGAGGGTATCGGAACGATGTTCTATTAAGCATAACAAATATTATTTGAAAAAACGGTAATTTACAGGGGTACAAATGCTTATTCGTGAAATGACAATTGAAGATTATGATGAGGTTTACGCAATGTGGCTCACCACATCAAAGCGTGCGCTTTCCAAGGCTGACAACAGAGAGCAGATGGAGCGCTACCTCAATCACAACAAGGGAATGAGTCAGGTTGCCGTAATTGACGGCAAAATCGTCGGAACAGTGCTTGCCGGTCACGACGGCAGACGGGGCTTTATCCACCATATGGCTGTTATGCCCGAATACAGACGCAGGCGCATCGGTCATAGCCTTGCTCAGAAGGCTATCGAGATGATTAAATCGCAGGGAATAGACAAAACGCATATTTTTTGCTATCAGAACAACGAAACAGGTCAGAGCTTCTGGCGTGACTTTGGCTTTGAAAAGCGTGAAGATGTTTTTGTGTATTCCTATGACAACAACAAACTATGATAATACCGGCTGATTTTTAAAATTTTAAGCTGTCGGTGTTGTCGTAGTACAATGTACTTTGGTTATGAAAAGTAGGGAACGGTCTTGACCGTTCCAAAAGATTACAGCATACTCTTCGGTCGGGCAAATACAATTAAAATTTCACAATAACTATCTGCTCGAATTGACTGCAGTGGCACACTGCCGGAACAGTCAAGACTGTTCCCTACATTTATTATTTGTGCCTTGTGTATATTTTTATATTATCGGCGCACTGCGGAATATAACTTAAGAAACAGAATAGTAACAATAAATAAGGATTTGATAGTTTTGAACACAAAGGAAAAGGATTTAAAATACATAATGCACACCTACGGCAGGTACGATGTCGCACTGAAAAGAGGAAAGGGCGCAGTTGCCTATGATGAGGACGGCAAAAAATATATTGATGTGTCCTCTGGTATCGGCGTAAACAGCCTTGGCTACTGCGACGAAGGCTGGGTTGAAGCCGTTTCAAAGCAGGCAGGCACAATTCAGCATATGTCGAACTACTTTTACTGCGATCAGGCAGGAACTCTTGCAGAAAGGCTCTGCACTCTGACAGGACTTGCCAAGGTATGCTTCGGCAACAGCGGTGCGGAAGCTAACGAGTGTGCAATTAAAATAGCAAGAAAATACAGCTTTGACAAATACGGAAGCGGCAGAAACGAAATCGTAACGCTGAAAAATTCCTTTCACGGCAGAACAGTTACAACGCTCTCCGCAACAGGTCAGGATATTTTTCACAACTACTTTTTTCCGTTCACAGAGGGCTTTAAGTATGCTCAGGCTGATGATATTGACGCTCTTAAGAGTGCCGTTTCCGACAAAACCTGCGCTGTAATGCTGGAGCTTATTCAGGGCGAGGGCGGTGTGAATATTCTCAATAAGGACTATGTTCAGTCGCTTGTAAAGTATTGCAGGGATAACGATATTCTCATAATCGTAGACGAGGTGCAGACAGGCGTCGGCAGAACAGGAAGCCTGTTCGCCTTTCAGCAATATGAAATCCTGCCCGACCTTGTAACAGTCGCAAAGGGACTTGGCGGAGGACTTCCGATTGGACTTTGTATGTGCTCCGACAAGCTCAAAGATGTTATGTCGCCCTCAACTCACGGAACAACCTTCGGCGCAAATCCTGTTGTGTGCGCGGCGGCAAACTATGTGCTTGACAGGGTGACCGCAGACGGCTTTCTCGATGAGGTCAATAAAAAGGGAGCGTATCTTGAGGAAAAGCTCAGTGCGCTTGGCGGTGTAAAAAGCGTACGCAGAATGGGACTTATGGTTGGCATTGAGCTTGAAAGCGGTGACGCTCACGACATAGCCGTCAGGTGCGTTGAGAACGGACTTCTCATAATCACCGCCAAGGATTTACTCAGAATGTTGCCTCCGCTTGTAATAACCTATGAGGAGATTGACGAGGCAGTTAAAATACTTAAGGAAACACTGAATAAATAACGATTTAATCAGTGCTTCCTTAAAAACACATTAAAGGAGAATGATTGATATGAAGCATTTACTAAAGCTTGAGGACTGGTCAACAGAGGAAATTATTAACACGCTCAACCTTGCAGACCAGCTTAAATACGAGCAGAAGCACGGTATTGAGCATAAGTATCTCAAGGGCAAAACACTCGGAATGATTTTTGAAAAGTCAAGCACACGCACCCGTGTTTCGTTTGAGGTCGGTATGACTCAGCTCGGCGGCTATCCGCTCTTCCTTTCGTCAAACGATTTGCAGATTGGCAGAGGCGAGCCTGTTGAGGACACTGCAAGAGTGCTTTCGCGCTTTCTTGACGGAATTATGATTCGTACCTTTGAGCAGAGCGAGGTTGAAGCTCTTGCCGAGTACGGCTCAATTCCGATAATCAACGGTCTGACCGACTACTGCCACCCCTGTCAGGTGCTTGCCGACCTTATGACAATCCGTGAGTTCAAGGGCAAGCTTGAGGGCTTGAAGATGTGCTTTATCGGTGACGGAAACAATATGATGAACTCCCTCATTGTCGGAGCGTTAAGCACAGGAATGAGCTTTTCTGCCGCTTGTCCCGAGGGATATATGCCGCCCGAGCATATTCTTGAGTTCGGCAAAAAGTACGGCAACGGTAAGTTTGAAATCGTTACCGACCCGATTGAAGCCGCAAAGAATGCCGATGTTGTTTACACAGATGTGTGGGCTTCAATGGGACAGGAAGAGGAGAAGAAAATCAGGGAAGCCGCATTTGAAGGCTATCAGGTCAACAAGGAGCTTATGGCTGTTACAAATGACGAGTGTATGGTGCTTCACTGTCTGCCTGCTCACCGTGGCGAGGAAATAACCGCAGATGTATTTGAGGAACACGCTAACGAGATTTTTGAGGAGGCTGAAAACCGCCTTCACGCTCAGAAGGCTGTGTTGGTTGAATGTATGGCTGACAAAAAGCCCGAGCATTAAGCTGAATACAAAAATAATCAAGGTTGGAGTATCGCAGAGGGTGCGATGCTCCGACCTTTATTTGCTATATATGAAATTGCTCGAAAACGGTCGGGCAAATAAGGTCTGTTAATATCAACCTGTCTGCTCGAACTGCGTGTCGAGGCACTCGACCTTTCTTAATTCCTTTGCTTTCAGATATTTATTTTTCGTTGCCATTCCGCCTCTTATGTGCCGCTCGCTCTTGTTCAGGTCGAGAATCTGCCTTACCTCACGGTACAGCGCAGGGTTAAGAATCCTAAGCCTCTGACTGACATCTTTATGAACAGTGCTTTTGCTTATACCGAAATTCTTTGCCGCACTGCGCACCGTTGCCTTGTTTTCTATTATGTATTCGCCCAGCATTGCTGCGCGTTCTTCCACTATGCCTTTCAAGAAAAACCCTCCAATCGTCTTGGTAAACTATATGCCGCAGACAGGGAGTGTATTCGTTGTTTTTTGATGAGGGCTTATTATGCGGTGTAGGGAACGGTCTTGACCGTTCCGATTACCTATAGGTTGGCAGTAACCCTACGGAACAGTCAAGACTGTTCCCTACACTGTATGATCAAGCCTCTTCGAAAATAAACCAACCACAGGAAATGAACCTTTCCAAAATATACGCAATATTATAAATCAGGAGCGAAGCGACCCTTAACTCCACACTCCACATTCCACACTCCAAACTATAAAGGCAGTCGGGAATAGGAGGGTGTTTTTTAATGATACTGTCTGCTCGAATTAAAAGTAGTGATTTGTTGCTTCTGCAATATACTATAGCTTTATTTTTTGGTAATAAACACAAAATTTTATTCTGCGTTTATATTAATTTATGATAATTGATTTAAGCCTGTTGCAATGATATAATAAAAGTGGAAAGGAGTGGTATTATGAAAAGAATTTGCTTACAGATGAAAAACGCATTGTCTTTTCTTCTTGCAATACTTATTATGCTCACCTCGTCGGCAGTTCTGTTTTGTAATACAGCTTCTGCCGCAGAGGATAATTTTGACTACATCACCTACAACAAAAATCTCTATGAGGATAACAGGGAGCTTTGTGAAAGAATCATCGATGGAATGAAAAACTTTGACGAGCAAATCTATATCGGTGATTTTAAAAACGACGGAAAAAAACTCAAATACATCATCAAAACTGTGCTGAGAATGCACCCCGAGCTTTTTTATGTTGACC
>CALZCU010000037.1 GCA_945632055.1 uncultured Ruminococcus sp.
AGTCATTTTGCAAGCAAAATGACAGCTCCCCTCGAAAAAGGGGAGCCTTGGATATTATCGTAAAGCTTTGTTGTTGAAAAATTGCGTTAATTTAAAATATAACTTTTTCGACAAGCTTTATCGAAGAAATTCGATTTTTTAGGAAAATGTCACTTATTTCTCCGCATCACAGGTGTGGTAGTGAACATGGAGAAGCTCGTGAGCTCTGTCCTTGAGAACACCGTTTGCATACATATGAATAACAACGGGGTTTTCGTTGGAACGCTTAACCATAGCCGACTTGTCAATGGTGTAAATGCCCTTTGCTCTCTCCTTTTTGCCCTGAACATATGAGAACGGCTGACCTGCGCCTGCAATACAGCCCATCGGGCAAGCCATTACCTCAACGAAGTCAAAATGCTCCTCGCCGCTCTTGATTTTTTCGATGAGAGCGTCTGCGTTAGCAAGTCCGGAAACTACGGCTACACGAAGAGCAGTATCTCCGAGCGTGATGTATGCCGCCTTAACTCCTTCAAGACCTCTTACGCCGCAGTACTCAATCTCCTTGAGAGCATATGTGGTGTTGTCTGCAACTCTTCTGAGCGCCGCCTCTGCAACACCGCCTGTTACGCCGAAAATCATACCTGCGCCTGAGCTGATGCTGAACGGCATATCGGGAGCTGACGGCTCGATTTCGTTGAACTGAATACCAAGCTCTGTTATCATTCTTGCAAGCTCCTGTGTTGTGAGAACATAGTCAACATCGGGAATGCCGTTTTTCTTGAATTCGTCCCTTGCCGCCTCGTATTTCTTGGCTGTGCAGGGCATAATTGCGATGGAAACGGTTTTCTGACCGCTTTCCTCGTCAGCCTTTTTGTAGTAATTCTTAATTACTGCGCCGAACATCTGCATAGGCGACTTGCAGGTTGAAACATACTTCATAAGCTCGGGGTGCTTCGTTTCAACAAATCTTACCCAGCCGGGACAGCAGGAGGTGAAGAGAGGCATCTCTGTGTCGCCCCTGTTGATTTTATCAACAAGCTCCTTAGATTCCTCGATAATTGTCAGGTCAGCCGCAAATGAGGTGTCGAAAACAGTGTCAAAGCCGAGCATTCTCAGCGCAGTAAAGATTTTTCCGATTGAATTGTCGCCAGGCTTGAGTCCGAACACCTCGCCGAGAGCAACTCTTACGGCAGGAGCAACCTGAACAACCGTTCTTGTGTTTTGGTCATAGAGAGCCTTCCAGACATTTTTTAGGTCGCTCTTTATTGTGATTGCGGCGGTGGGGCATACAGCCGCACACTGACCGCAGTTAACGCAGTCGGTTTCTGCAATCTTTTTGCCGAAGGCAGGAGTTACAATAACATCTGCTCCTCGGTTAGCAAAGTCAATTGCGCCGACATGCTGAACCTCGTTGCACATTCTTACGCAGTCGCCGCAAAGAATACACTTGCCGGGGTCACGAACAATTGAATATGAAGAATCGTCGATTTCCATATGAGGACGGGTGTCCTTGAAACGGACATTTGTAAGTCCGAAACGAGCGGCAAGCATCTGCAAACGGCACTTTCCGCTCTTTTCGCAGGTGGTGCAGTCACGGCAGTGAGATGATAGCAGAAGCTCAAGAATCATCTTTCTGTAGTCGTGCAGACGGGATGTGTTAGTTTTTATTACCATTTTATCGGCAGGAAGCGTTGAGCAGGCAGCCATTATTCTGCCTTTTTCGTCCTCGACAACGCACATACGGCAGGCGCCGTAGATTGAAAGGTCGGAATAGTAACAGAAGGTAGGAACATGAATGCCTGCCTTTCTGATTACCTGGAGAATATTTCTCTCGTCGGTAAACTCGACACGAATACCGTCTATAATCATATATTTAGCCATTTTGTGTTCCTCCTTATTCATATGAGATTGCGCCGAATTTACAGCCGTCCATACAGGTTCCGCACTTTATGCACTTTGAAGCGTCAATTGTGTGGGGCTTCTTAACCTCGCCTGTGATAGCGTTGACGGGACACATTCTTGCACATTTTGTACAGCCCTTGCACTTGTCGGGGTCGATTACAAGGTTTACAAGAGCCTTGCACTGACCTGCAGGACATTTGTGGTCGACAACATGGGCAATGTACTCATCTCTGAAATATTTTAGGGTGGAAACAACGGGTGATGCGGCTGTTTTGCCAAGACCGCAGAGAGCAGTATGTGAAATTGTGTCGGCAAGCTCCTCAAGCATTGTGATATGCTCAAGAGTACCTCTGCCCTCGGTGATGTCGGTGAGAAGCTCAAGCATACGCTTTGTACCCTCACGGCAGGGAACGCACTTGCCGCAGCTTTCGTTCTGGGTGAACTGCATAAAGAAGCGGGCAACTTCAACCATACAGTTGCTGTTGTTCATAACAACAAGTCCGCCCGAACCAATCATTGCGCCGACCTTTTTCAGACTGTCAAAGTCCATATTAAGGTCGAGATGATTTTCGGTTGCGCTGACGCACAGACAGCCGCCGCTCGGACCGCCAATCTGAACGCCCTTAAATTCTCCGCCCTTAACACCGCCGCCGATGTCAAAGATAACCTCACGGAGCTTTGTTCCCATAGGAACCTCAATAAGTCCTGTGTTTACAACATTACCCGTAAGAGCAAATGCCTTTGTTCCGTGGTTGCCCTCGGGGCCGTACTGCTTGTACCAATCTGCACCCTTGTTGATGATGGGCGGAACATTACAGAAGGTTTCAACATTGTTGAGAACGGTGGGCTTGTCAAAGAGTCCGTGCTCAACGGTACGGGGCGGCTTAACTCTGGGCATACCTCTGTTGCCCTCGATTGACGAGGTCAGCGCAGAGCCTTCACCGCATACGAATGCGCCTGCGCCCTGACTGATTTTGATGTCAAAGTCAAAGCCTGAGTTGAGAATATTTTTGCCGAGAAGTCCTCTTGCAGTTGCCTTTTCAATCGCAATTTTAAGACGCTCAACTGCAAGCGGATATTCCGCACGAACATAGATGTAGCCGTGGTGAGCCTTTGTTGCAATACCTGCAATAATCATTCCCTCGATAACCTTGTGAGGGTCGCCCTCCATCATTGAACGGTCCATAAATGCGCCGGGGTCGCCCTCGTCGCCGTTGCAGACAACATACTTTTCAGGCTCGGTCTGCCTTAAAACAGAAGCCCACTTTCTGCCTGTCGGGAAGCCGCCGCCTCCTCTGCCTCGCAGAGAGGATTCTGTGATTTGCTCGATAATTTCCTCGGGAGTCATATCAAACAGTGCCTTTGCAACAGCCTGATAGCCGCCCTCTGCTATGTATTCTGCAATTGACTCTGCGTTGATTTTTCCGCAGTGCTCAAGCGCAATTCTTGTCTGATTCTTATAGAAAGGAATTTCGTCCTGCTTGTCATAGGCTTTTCCGTCAAGGTCGTGGTAAACAAGGCGGTCAATAACCTCGTCGCCGACTATGGTTTTTTCTATGATTTCCTCGCAGTCCTCAACCTTAACCTTGGTGTAGAGAATGCCTGACGGCTCAATTCTGAGCAGAGGACCTTTTTCGCAGAAGCCGTGACAGCCGCTCTTTTTTATGCCGACCGAATTATGCTCAGGCTCCTTTTCGAGCTGAACAACACAGTTGATTCCCTGCTCCAGCATAAGCTGCTGAAGTCTTGCGTAGATTTTCAGCGAGCCGCCTGCAACACAGCCTGTGCCGCCGCAGACGAGAATCTGTTTTTTCTGGCTTTTTAGTGAACGGGAATACTCCCTGTATTTCTGATTAAGCTCTTCTCTTGTGCGGATTTTCATCATTTTGCGGATTCCTCCTTAAGCTCCTTGATAAGCTCCCTTGCCTTTTCGGGAGTCATTGCAGGATGAACCTCATCGTTTACGGTGCAGGCAGGCGCAAGACCGCAGGCACCAAGGCAGGAAACTGTTTCAACGGTGAACATCATATCATCGGTAGTGGGTTTTTCCTCGCTTACGCCGAGAATTTTACGAAATTCCTCAAGTACGGGAACGCTCTTTCTTACATGGCAGGCAGTGCCGTCGCAGATTTTGATGATGTACTTGCCCTTTGCGTCAAGCGAAAAGTTCTCGTAAAAGGTTGCAACCCCGTAGATTTTTGCTTCGGGGAGCTTAAGAGCCTTGGAAATGTAGGTAAGGCTCTCCTTGGGGAGGTAGTGGTATTCCTTCTGAATATCCTGCATAACGGCGATGACCAGCGAGGGGTTATAGTCGTGAGCCTGTAGGATTTCATCAAGCTTTTTGATTTCTTCTTTTTTCAAAACTTCTTTCTCCTCTCGGTGAATTTTTGTTTACTAACCACAGCATTATAACATATATTGCACTAAAAATCCATATTTTTTTGATAATTTACGGAAAATTTATTGAAAAAATTTCCGGAAACTCTGATTTTTGTCAGAATAATCCCGTATAAGAAAATTATTCTTAATTTTTCTAAAAAATTTCTTACAGTCTTGTAATTTGTTTGAAAATTATGTATAATAAACTGTATATGTATAGTTTTGTATTATCACAATAGGACTTTGGAGGAAATGGTTTGATTATGTCGAAAAGATTCAGAAAAGCTGTTGCTGTTTTACTGTGCGCCTTTCTCTGCACAATCGGAAGCGTTTTTGTCGCAAATGCGTCTGAGCAGAGATATACTATCAATGAAATTGACGATATGACAATAACGCTTCCGGGAAATATGTCTGCTGTCACCCGTTCAAGCAAGGACACCGACAGGTACTTTTCCGTTTTCGGAACTGATTATGATACAATAATGAAGAATTTTAAGAACGGCGACATTTATTTGCAGGGTATGGACGATGCGTCCTCCGTCACCGTAACCGTAACAATGACTCGCACTGACGAGAGCAAGGGCATCGGTAACTACAGCCTGCTCGACTCGGACAAGCTCTCTCAGGTCAGCACAAATATGCTCAGTCAGAACGAGTATGTTGCCTGCACACCCGATACTGCGGGCAAGATTGTCTGGCTGAATTTCAATACCAATGTTACAAGCAACGGTCTTGCAATAAGGGCTTATCAGGCAAACACCGTTTATGACGGAATGATTGTCAACATCACCTATCAGCGCAATGTCGGCAATGTGACGGCAGAGGATTATGAAGTCTTCAGCGGAATCGTATCTTCTGTAAACTTTCTTAAGACAGGCTCGTCCTTCAATTGGATTCCTTACATAATCATAGGTGCGGCCGGAGCAGTTCTTCTCCTGATAATAGTGATTGCCGTTGTCATAAGGCGTGCAAAGAAAAAGAGAAAAAGGAACAGAAACGACAGGATAATTGAGGAGCTTGCAGGAAAATATACCTCAAAGCGCAGGAATAATATATCCGAGCAGTCCGGAAAATATGATGACGAGGCATATGAGGACGAGGAGGTCGACATCAGCTCTGCCTATGAAAGCCGAAGAAACGGCGGTTATCTCTCAAATGAAGCGGATGAAGATTTCTTAAGTGGGGTTGAGCAAAGCGATAACGACGATGTAAAGGTATACGGCGGCAAGGATTTCGGCGATGATGAAATTGAGGAAATACTAAATTCAAAGCGAATGGCTGATGAAATTGCGGCTCAGGCGGCAAAGGAAAGCAGAGCAGAGGTAGTTTACAGCGGCAGAAAGCCGATTCAGCAGGAGAAAGCCGAGTTTGAGGTTGCTGAGGAAGAGGCGGAAAATACTGTTGCCGAGCAGGAAGCCGAGCCTAAAAGACCTCGTGATATTGTATCTGAATTTGAGGACGAGCTTTTCGGAAAGGCTGACGAGAATGACGATGATGATTTCAACAATGACGAGGAGCTTGTCCGTCAGGAGGCAAAGTGGACTAAGTTTGACGACAGCGACGATTTCTTTGAGGAAGCCCCCAAAAAGGTAATGGGCGTAATCAGCAGTAAGGAAATTCGTGACGCAGAGGATTATGATGTAATCAACGAGGTTGAAAAGCGTGTCAGCGAGGTTGAAAAGCCTGCTCCGAAGGCAGGCGAAGCCTTTTTGACCGTTATGAAAAAAATCGGAGGAGGAATTAAATCCTTCGGTGTTCACTGCGGATATTTCTGCACAAATGTGAGCAGAATGATAAAGCGCAAACGAGCAATCAAGAAGCGCAAAAAGGAAGAGGAGCTTCGCAGAGAAAGAGCAAGGCAGAGAGCCGAAAGACAAAGAGCTCAAAGACGGGCGCAGGAGAACGGCGAGCTTGTTCGTGTTCACAGCAGACCGACTCAGAACAGAAGACCACCTCAGAACAGAAGCAACAACGAGCGAAGAAGCTAAAACGGCGGTGAAAAAATGAACGATTTACTTATTAAAAATGCAGTGGTTGTATCTCCTGCCGATAAAATAAACGGCAGATGCGATATACTTGTTAAGGACGGAAAAATAGCCGAAACAGGCGAAAATCTCAGCTTTGACGGCGAGATAATCAATGCTGAGGGGCTTTATGCAATTCCTGCGTTTATAGATATGCATGTTCATCTTCGTGACCCCGGACAGACGCAGAAAGAGGATATAATAACAGGCTGCAGAGCGGCGGCGGCAGGCGGAGTTACAAGCCTGCTTGCAATGCCAAACACAACGCCTGCAACCGACAGCAAAGAGGTTGTCGAGTATATCCTTGATAAGGCAAGAACTGCCGACGCAAGGGTTTATGTTGCGGCAAGCATTACAAAGGGACTTAAAAGCCTTGAGCCGACCGATATTGAGGAGCTGAAAAACGCAGGTGCAATCGCACTTACCGACGACGGCAGACCTGTTGAGAATACAAAGCTTTTGAGCGATGCGATGGAAAAGGCTCCGCTTTACGGTATGCACATTGTTGCTCACTGCGAGGATTTGTTCCTTGCAGACGGAGGAAAAATCAATGAGGGCGAGGTGTCGGAAAAGCTCGGTGTAAAGGGTATTCCTGCCGCCGCAGAGGACTGCGGAACGGCAAGGGAAATTGCACTTGCGGCGGCGCTTGATGTACCCGTACACATCTGCCATGTAAGCACAAAGACGAGCGTTGCGCTCATAAGAGATGCAAAAAACAGGGGAGTAAAGGTGACTGCCGAAACTGCTCCGCACTACTTTTCGCTGACCGATAAGGAGCTTCTCAGGGGCGACGCTGATTTCAGGATGAATCCTCCGCTAAGAACGATTGAGGATATGGACGAGATAATAAACGGCTTGCTTGACGGAACGCTTGACGCAATCGCAACCGACCACGCACCGCACACTGTTGAGGACAAGGCGGATTTTGTCAAGGCTCCTAACGGCTCAATAGGAATGGAAACCTCGCTTGCAGTGGGAATCACCTGCCTTGTTAAGAGAGGGCTGATGAGCTTTGACAGGCTCGTTGAAAAGATGAGCGTAAATCCTGCAAAAATTCTCGGAATAAACGCAGGAACGCTGGCTGTCGGAGCGCCTGCCGACATTGCTCTTGTCAACCTTGACGAGGAGTGGACAGTCGATGTCGACAAACTTCACGGCAAAAGCAAAAACACTCCGTTCAAGGGCAGACGGCTGTTCGGCAAGGTAAAGAAAACAATCCTCGGCGGCAGAGTTGTTTTTGATGATGATGAATAAAATATGAATATTGATGATAGCAACAAGCCTTCCCTTGAGGAAATTCCCCTGTTAGGGGAAATGTCACGAAGTGACA
>CALZCU010000038.1 GCA_945632055.1 uncultured Ruminococcus sp.
ATCAATAAAGTTTTTGACCCCTTATTTTGTTTTGTCGGCAGTTGGTATTATTCCCAAAATACTATTATCTTCCCTGGTGGACGATAAAGTATCATTTAATTTGCATTATGTGTTTGAAGCTATATTCAATCCAAGATTGAATGTCTGGGGGCACTTCTGGTTTTTACCAACCTTGCTTATAATTTTTTCTTTATCTTACTTGATATTAAAGAGTTATAGGAATAGATTACTTTTTTCAGTAGTCTTTGCATTATCACTCGTGCTTTCGGTTTTTCCGATAAATACAAACTGGTTAGCAATTAAAGATATATGTCTTGAACTTGTATATTTTAATATAGGAATACTGTCTTGCAGTTTAATTTTGGGAAACAAAGAAAGAATATTTAAGTTCCCAATCGCGTTGATGTCAGTGTTGATTTCGATTGTTTTCTATATTTTTATATCAGCAAGCAATTTTTACATGTATAATTGGGTGAAAAACATTTCAACTGTAATAATTGCGATACCAATGATTTATGCTATATTGTATTTTTCGGTTTTTCTGGAAAATAACGGTTCAAAAATACTTGATTATCTCGACGGAAAAACATTTTCGATTTATATTATTTCCTGGCCGTGTCAGGCGGTAGTCGAGGTGCTTTTAAACAGGGTGATGCATATGCATTGGTATATTACGATGCCGGCAATGTTTTTTGCAGGTATAGGTATTCCGCTTCTGTTTTTGTTGATTTACGGAAAACTGAAACATCATCCAAAATTCATTAACCTGATATTCGGAGTAAATTAATAAAGCTTTTGGAGGAAAAAATGAACAGCAAGGAGCTTGCGTGGCTGATTCGCCGCCACGGAATTGAAATGACTCATTTGTCGGGAGGAAGCCATATCGGCGCAATACTTTCTGTTGCCGATATTATGGGCGTTCTGTATACCGATATATTAAAATTTGACAGCAGTAATCCCGAATGGGACGGCAGAGACCGCTTTATTCTGAGCAAGGGACACGCAGGTGCGTCGGTTTATGCGGCTATAGCCGAGAACGGTTTTTTCCCTGTTGAGGAGCTTAAAACACACTATGCGAACGGAAGCAGACTTTCAGGTCATGTATCCCACCACCTGCCCGGCATTGATTTTTCAACAGGCTCGTTAGGTCACGGACTGCCCGTTGCGGCAGGAAGAGCGCTTGCCGCAAAGCAGGACGGCAAGGATTTCCGTTCCTTTGTAGTTATGGGCGACGGTGAGTGCAATGAAGGCTCAGTCTGGGAGGCGGCGGAGTTTGCCAATCACTATAAGCTTGACAACCTTGTGGCAATTGTTGACCACAATCATATGCAGAGCCTTGATTACTGCAACAATACACTTGAAGTTGATATGGCTAAACGCTGGGAAGGCTTTGGCTGGAATGTGATTGAGGTTGACGGACACAATCACGATGAGCTGAGAAAAGCACTCAAGGATACTTCAAATCCCGAAAATAAGCCGACTGTAGTAATTGCGCATACCGTTAAGGGTAAGGGAGTTTCATTTATGGAGATGGATATTCTCTGGCACTACAGATTCCCGCACGAGGGCTGGGAGTATAACTGCGCAGTGAATGAGCTTCACAAAACCAAGCCTGAAACGGTTGCCGACCCGTACACTCCCGACGGCTGTCCCGAAACAAAGGCTGAGCCTGATAATTTAAGACATACTGTTTCTGAAACATATCACCCAACATACTACGCAAGGGAGGTTGAAGACAGATGAGAGATACAGTAATCCGCACCTTAATCGAACTTGGAAAAAAGGATAAGGATATTGAGCTGATAACAGGCGATCTCGGCTTTGGTGTGCTAAAGAGTTTCTGGGAAACACTTCCGAATCAGTTTATAAACGCTGGAATTGCGGAGCAGAATATGACCGGTGTTGCGGCTGGAATGGCGCTTGAGGGCAAGAAGGTGTTTACATATTCAATCGGAAATTTTCCGACGCTGAGATGTCTTGAGCAGATACGCAACGACTGTGCATATCACAATGCAAATGTCAATGTAATCTGCGTAGGCGGCGGCTATGTATACGGCTCTCTCGGAATGAGCCACCACGCAACTGAGGATATTGCCGTTCTTCGCTCACTGCCCGATGTTACAGTGATTTGTCCGGGCGACCCGACTGAAGCATCACTTGCCGTTGAGAAGATAGCCCAGACAGACGGTACCTGCTATCTGCGTCTTGGCAGAGGCGGTGAAAAGAATGTAAACACCGTAATCAAGGAGTTTGAAATCGGCAAGGCATATAAATTGCGTGACGCAAAGGATTTGAATAAAAAGGTCGCAGTTTTCTCAACGGGAGCAATTCTTGAGGAAACAACAAAGGCTTGCGATATGCTGGAGGAGCTTGGCATAGCAGTTGAGCAGTACAGCTTCCCGACGGTTAAGCCGATAGACAGAGCGGCTGTTGAGGACTGCGCAAAACGGTTTGACCATATATTTACGGTTGAGGAGCACAACATCATCGGCGGCTTCGGCGGAGCTGTTGCCGAGGTGCTTGCAGAGTGCGGCGGCGCAAAGCTCCACAGAATAGGAATTGATGATTTTTACTGCATTGAGGTCGGCTCTCAGGCATATCTGAGGGAACAGGTCGGAATCAATGCTGAGGGAATAGTAAGGAAGGTAAAGGGCGTTTTCGGTGAGTAAGAAAATTTGCTTTGTGGTTACGGTTTCAATGACTGTAGATCAGTTCTTGAGATTTGGCTTTGATGAATTTCACAAGAATGGCTATGATATATCATTAATTTGTGATATGGACGAGGAATATATTGCCGGTTTGCCCGATTATGTCCATCCCTTCCCCATAAAAATGAGCAGAGGTATTGATCCTTCGGGGCTTGTAAAAGCAATAAAGACAATGAAAAGGATTTTTGCCGAGAATAAGTTTGACATTGTTCAGTATAGTACGCCAAATGCTGCGTTTTATGCCTCAATAGCTGCAAAAAAAGCTAAAGTACCGATAAGACTGTATTGCCAATGGGGATTGGTTTATTTAGGTTTTAGCGGATTAAAAAGAACAATTTTTAAAACAATAGAAAAGATTATTTGCAAAAAGTCAACAGATGTTCAGCCTGACAGTAAGGGAAACCTTGATTTTTGCAGGGAAAACGGCTTTTACAATGCAGAGAAAAGCAGGGTTGTATGGAACGGCAGTGCAAATGGGATTGATATAAATAAGTTTGATTACTCTAATAAAGAAATCTGGAAAAAACAAATCAGGCAAGAATACAATATACCCGACAACAAGATTATTTTAGGTTTTTTAGGTCGTGTCGGTAAAGATAAAGGTTTTGAAGAATTAATGGCGGCGTTTAAATCCTTGAAATCCAAATATCCTGACATTGTTCTGCTTTATGTTGGACCGAATGAAAAGCCTGATACTGTAAACAGTGAATATTTGAAGTATTTTGAGGAATGTCCCGATATTATTT
This sequence comes from uncultured Ruminococcus sp., assembly GCA_945632055.1. GTDB lineage: Bacteria > Bacillota > Clostridia > Oscillospirales > Acutalibacteraceae > Ruminococcoides. The sequence goes on from CALZCU010000038.1 coordinate 3,455, forward strand.
ACACAGGCGGTTGGGTAGATGATGCTGAAAGATATTTATCCGCAATGGATATTTTCCTTTTTCCGAGCTACAGAGAGGGCTTTGGAAATGTAGTAATTGAAGCCGAAGCAATGGGAGTGCCGGTTGTTGTTTCTGACATTCCCGGACCTCAGAACGGAATGGTTGACGGCGTAACAGGATTTAAGGTGCCTGCAAGAACTGTTGAACCATTAGTTGAAAAAACCTCCCTTCTGATTGAAGACGAGGCTCTGCGGCAGAAGTTCGGCAAAGCAGGCGCAAAATTTGTCGTTGAAAACTTCGACAGCAGAGTGCTTATAAAAAAGATTATTGAAAACAGAGATTGGCTTATCAATCGCAACAATGGGTGATATGATGAACAAAACTCCTTTGGTATCGGTTTTGATGGCGATATATAATTGTGAAAGTACACTTGAAGAAGCGGTGAACTGCATAGTTAACCAGACATATGAAAATTGGGAGCTGATAATGTATGATGATTGCTCATCGGATAATACATTTGAGCTTGCAAAAAAGATTGCAAAAAAAGATGAAAGAATTAAGGTCTTTAAAAACGAAAAGAATCTGACGCTTGCGCCGACTCTTAATGAATGTCTGAAAAAAGCCGGAGGAGAATATACAGCCCGTATGGACGGCGATGATGTGTGTGACCGTACACGCTTTGAAAAAGAGGTTGCAATTCTCAATGAACATCCCGAATTTGCGGTAGTGAGCTGTCTTATGGAAATGTATGACGACGCAGGAACCTACGGTAAGGTGGGTTTTCCTGAATATCCTGAAAAGATCGATTTTGCAAACAACAGCCCGATTTGTCACGCAGGCTGTATGATGAGAAAAACCGTTCTTGACGAGCTTGGCGGTTACAATATTTCGCCGAAGGTTGAAAGAATTGAGGATTATGATTTGTGGATAAGACTGTATGAGGCAGGCTATAAAGCCTACAATATTCAGGAATATCTTTACAGTATGAGAAATGACAGAACTGCAATCAAGCGAAAGAAATATAAGTTTAGAATAACAGAATACCGTTTAAAGAAGGATATGTGCAAAAAATTCGGGCTTCCGATGAAGTACAGAATCCAATCCTATAAACCGCTGATATTGGGACTTGTTCCGTCATCATTGTATAAAATACTTCAGAAAAAGAGGTATAAGGTTTAACGAAATGATAAAAACAGAAAGGAATAATTTTTATGATTCCAAAAGTAATTCACTATTGTTGGTTTGGCAGGGGAGAAAAGCCAAAGCTTGCTAAAAAGTGCATAGCAAGCTGGAAAAAATATTTGCCCGATTATGAAATCATTGAGTGGAATGAAGATAATTTTGACATTGATATGAATGCTTATACAAGAATGTGCTATGATCAGAAAAAATATGCGTTCCTCACAGATTATGTGCGTTTGCTTGTTGTTCTCAATAACGGCGGTATTTATTTTGACACTGATGTAGAGGTGGTTCGTAACTTTGACGATTTGCTTGACTGCAGTGCATTTTTCGGCTTTGAAACAGAGGAATATATTAATACCGGATTGGGCTTTGGTGCGGAAAAGGAAAATGAAATTGTTAAGCAAATGATTAGCGAATATGACCATTTATTAGACGGAAAAAACGGAATGATTGGTTGCCCTACCTTGAATACCGAAGCACTTTTGAAATTCGGCTTAATTCAAAACGGAGAGAAACAGAATATCGACAAATCGGTAATTTATCCGTCAGAGTATTTTAACCCGAGGGACAGTGCTACAGGTGAACTGAAAAGAACGGAAAATACATATTCAATTCATTGGTATTCAATGTCATGGTTGCCGAAAAGATTAAGAATAAGAAGTAAAATTACAAGAGTTTTTCACAGATTTTTTGGAGTGAACTGTTTTTCTGTTTTTAAAAAAGACTAATTATATTTAATTATCAAGTAGTAAAAAATGGTGGTAAAAGTTATGGGTAAATTAAGAAGCCTTTTATACCGTATTCGTGGAGAGGTCAGCACTGAGGATTTAATTAAATTAGGACTTAAAGTCGGCAAAAATTTTAAAAGAAATGAGCACTGCATTATTGACCAATCTCATTGTTGGCTGATTGAAATCGGTGATGATGTAACATTGGCACCAAGGGTGCATATTTTAGCTCACGATGCAAGTATGTGGCAGGCTTGCGGATACACAAAAATTGCTCCTGTTCATATTGGAAACAATGTATTCATTGGAGCGGGCAGTATAATTTTACCTGGAGTAACAATAGGTGACAATTCAATTGTGGGTGCAGGAAGTGTGGTAACAAAAGATGTTGCTCCCGAAAGCGTGGTTGCCGGAAACCCTGCACGGTTTATTAAAGGCTATTCTGATTTTATTGACGGGCATAAAAAAAATATGGAAGCAAAGCCATGCTATGGAGAAGAATATACGCTTAGAAATCCATCTATTACTGAACAACATAAGCTAAAACAAAAGAAAGAGGTTGAGGAAAACCAATTCGGTTATGTAAGGTAGATGAAATATGAATCCAAAAGTTAGCATAATTGTTCCTGTTTATAAAACAAAAGATACCATAAAAAAATGTGTTGATTCTTTATTGAGCCAAACTCTCATGGAGATAGAGATTATTCTGGTAGATGACGGTTCTCCTGATGAGTCGGGAAGAATTTGTGATGAATTGTGCAACGATAAGAGAGTAAAAGTTATTCACAAAGAAAACGGTGGACTTTCAAGCGCACGAAATGCAGGTCTTAAAAAGGCAACAGGAGATTACATAGGTTTTGTTGATTCTGATGATTATGTTCATCCTGAAATGTTTGAAAAGCTGTATAACAGAATTATAAGGGATATGTCTGATATTTGCATTTGTTCTCATTATACCGTAGATAACTCAGATAATATTCATGAACATCATTTTAGAAATATTCCTGAAATTTTAGATAAAGATAAGATTCTGAATTATTTGATTTTGCCGCTTATAGGAGCTGATCCGGAAAGAAATGAAAGTGAAATAGAAGGATTTGTGTGTAGAAACTTATATAGCATGGAGTTAATCAAAAAATATGAGTTTAAGTCGGAACGCGAATTTTTTGCGGAAGATATAGTTTCAGATTTAGAACTGTATATTAATTGTAAGCAAATCTCAATTTTAAATGAGTGTCTTTACTACTATAGATATAACGGTGAATCACTCAGCAATTGTTATCGACCAAATGTAGATGTTTTGTTGAATAACTTGCTTAAATGGGAAGAGCAATATATGAATAGACACAATTTGATGAGTAAGGGAAAAAATCGTTTATTCTATACAGGAGTAAAATTTACGCTTTTCTCACTTAAGAATGTTAAAAAAGCTAATATGGGAAAAGGAAAAGAGTTAGAAGAAGCAAAAAAAATATTGAAGCAAGATATGCTAAAAAAGAGTGTGAGCAATGTTAAATTATCAATGTATAATTTAAAAATGAAGGCATTTATTTTGCTTTGCAGGGCAAAATGCGTTAGATTGTTGCTAAGATTGTTATAAAGGGAGATGTAGTGACAATGAACATAGGACAACTTACATTTCATGCGTCGCATAACTACGGTTCTGTTTTGCAGGCTTACGCTTTGTCTAAACAGCTTCAGTTAATGGGCAATAAGACTGAGTTTATTAATCTCAGGCCTCAAAGCCAGAAAGATGCTTATAAAATAATTCGCAAATATGACAAAGGTATTCAGAAAGCCTTTCGTTATTTAATATATCCGGTGCTTAAAAAAAGATTTAATAATTACGAGAGATTTATTAATAATGTTTTACCTGTTTCAGCAAAGGAATATTCATCAACAGAGGAATTAAAAAAAGAAAATTTCAATTATGACGCATATGTTTGCGGAGGAGATCAGATATGGAATCCCGCTTGTCAGGATTTTGAGACAGCGTATTATTTGCAGTTTTTAGGCAAGAAAGATTCTGCAAAGAGAATAGCTTACTCACCAAGTCTGGGAAAAACAGAATTTGATGAAGAGACGCTTAAAAAGATTTCAGAATGGGTAAAGACTTTTGACACTATTTCTGTTCGTGAACCGAGAGGTGCAGACATTATTCAGAAGCTGACAGATAAACCTGT
>CALZCU010000039.1 GCA_945632055.1 uncultured Ruminococcus sp.
AGGCGCACTGACTGTAGGACTTCCTTCCTTTGTTCTTGCACTTCAGCCGAATAAAAACATAATCAAAGGTAACTTTACATTCAATATTATTGCAAGAGCAGTTCCTGCGGCAATATGCGTTATAATGAATATCATTACAGCGGCGATAATATGCAGTCTTTCCTTTTTGACAATGTCGGATTGCTCAACGCTGTGCGTCTATCTGACTGCACTGTCCTGTATGCTTCTTGTTGTAAGGTTGTCTGTTCCGTTTAATCTGCTAAGAACAGTAATGCTTGTTTTCTGCATATCGGGAATTGTTCTCGGAAGCATATTCTTGCGCAGCTTCTTCTCGCTGACTCTGCTCAGCTTTAACGGACTGATTATCTTTGCAATCCTATCCGCCGCAACAATAATTATATTCAATGTGCTTTATAATATTGCGCAGTCAATGGTTACGAATGCAACTGAAAAATCCGGAAAAAACACTGATGAAAAGCCGAATAAATAAGCATATAACATTGATTAAGTAATCAGTGGATACTTAACAGCTTGGGTGATGAGTTTTGAAAATAGAATTGCCTGAAAAAGTAAAGGTAATCAGCGAAAAATTAAAAGTCGGCGGATTTGAAGCCTTTGCAGTCGGCGGCTGTGTTCGTGATTCAATTACGGGGGCTGTTCCCAATGACTGGGATATCTGCACCGATGCAAAGCCTGAGCAGATTAAGCATTGCTTTTGCGGTTTCAACACCTTTGATTCGGGAATTAAGCACGGAACTATCTCAATTGTAATTGACAAAGAGGTGTTTGAGGTAACAACCTATCGGATTGACGGTGAGTATACGGATAACCGCCGTCCCGACAGCGTTACCTTTACAACAGACATTATAAAGGACCTTGCCCGCCGTGACTTCACAATCAATGCTATGGCTTATAATGATGAGTGCGGTCTGATTGACCCGTTTGGCGGCAGAGATGATTTAGCAGAAAAAACTCTGCGATGCGTCGGCAATCCTAATTTGCGCTTCGGTGAGGACGCTTTGCGTATTATTCGTGCGCTGAGGTTTGCTTCTGTGCTGAATCTGAAAATCGAAAAAAGCACCTCATTGTCGATATATAAGAATGCAGAGCTTTTGAAAAATATATCCGCTGAGCGGATTTCTGCTGAATTAAATAGGCTTTTGTGCGGCGACAGGGCAGAGGAAATCCTCAACTGCTACCGAAATGTTTTTGCTGTATTTATCCCAGAAATCAAGCCGATGTTTGATTACGACCAGCACACAAAGCATCACAACAGAGATGTGTGGAAACATACAACCTGTTCGGTCGGCTGTATAGAAAAAACTCCCTTGCTGAGAATGACAATGCTGCTTCACGACATAGGCAAGCCTGACGCTTGCAAGCGTGACAGCGATGGTACCTGCCATTTTAAGGGACACCCAAAGCACAGTGCACAGAAGGCAGAGCTTATACTGCGCAGACTAAAGTATCCGACCGAATTTATTGAAGCCTGCACTACTTTGATAAAATATCACGATGTGCGTTTAAGCGGAGCAAAACGGCAGTTAAGGCACATTATGAATGCAATCGGGGAGGAAAATACTGCGCTGTTAATGAAAATTCAAAGAGCCGATATATTGGCTCAGTCTGAATACAAGCGCAGAGAAAAGCTTGAAAAGCTTGACCTTGCCTGTCGTGCATATGACGAGGTGCTGGCAGATAAGGACTGCTTCACCCTCAAACAGCTTGACATAAACGGAGCAGACATTATGCGTATCGGTGTTGAAGAGGGCATAAAGGTCGGACGAATTTTAAAAATGCTTCTAAGCCTTGTTATGGAGGACAAGCTTGAAAATGAAAAATCAGCCTTGCTGAAAAAGGCTGAGGAATTGCGTGATGAATTATGATTGAATTTTTACATTCCGATAAATTGACGGACGATGAAAAATATATAAGACAGACTGTTTTTGTCGATGAGCAGGGCTTTGCAGAAGAATTTGACGATACAGACAGCAGAGCAGTCCACATTGTAATGTATTCTGACAAGCATCCTGTCGGCTGCTGCAGACTGTATCAATCCGATAACGGCTTTCACATTGGCAGACTTGCCGTTCTGAAGCCGTACAGAGGGAAGAGCTTCGGAGAAAAAATAATGCTTGAAGCAGAAAAAACGGCAAAATCACTTGGCGCAGACAGCATAACGCTGTCAGCACAGGTAAGAGCCTCAGGCTTTTACGAAAAGCTCGGATACATAAAATACGGCGATATATATCTTGACGAATTTTGCGAGCATATCGCAATGAAGAAAACACTTAAGGCATTGTCTTAAACAAAACACAGCCAAGGTTGGATTTGACAACCTTGGCTTATATATTTGCTTCGGGAAAAATAAACACATTCAATCTCTTTAGCATATTATATATCGAGATAAGTACCGTAAAGGCGGTATAGGCTCATTAATTTGAAAGGAGAATGGAATTGGAACTGACTGAAATCATCAGAGAACAGTACGGAATTTCAAAATTCCCCAATAAAACACCCGAAGCAATGGCATATGTTCCGTTTCAGCCTGAAAATGCGGATACCTACACTCCTATGCAGGGCTTTGCGTCAGGAACGATGTATCCGTCTTTAAATAAACCGTTCTACGGAAGCAAGTGCGGTGGTCACAATGACTGAAAGAGAAATACTCCTCAAAAAAATATCGACCTATCAGTTTGCAGCATTTGACCTGCAGCTTTTCCTTGATACTCACCCTCACGACCAAAAGACGGTTGCAAAGATGAAGGAGTACAGAAATATGGCACAGCCGCTGATTGCCGAGTACGAAGAAAAATACGGTCCGCTGACAAAAAGAATGACAAGCTCGAACCATTGGAATTGGATAAAAGGACCGTGGCCATGGGAAAATGAGGAGGACTGCTGATGTTTGTATACGAGAAAAAACTTCAATACCCTGTAAATATAAAGCAGACTAACCCCAAACTTGCCAAGATAATAATCACACAGTATGGAGGCCCCGACGGGGAATTGGGAGCATCGCTGAGATATTTAAGTCAAAGATTTACAATGCCCCTGCCCGAACTGAAAGGTACACTGACGGATATAGGCACAGAGGAGCTTGGTCATCTTGAGATGATTGGAGCTATAGTATATCAGCTGACAAGAGGCTTGACCGAGGAAGAAATCAAGAAGGCAGGATTTGATGATTATTTTGTTGACCACACAACAGGAATTTATCCACAGTCAGCGGCAGGTGTACCGTTCACAGCGGCGTCAATGCAGGTTAAGGGTGACGCAATAACAGATTTACACGAAGATATGGCGGCGGAGCAAAAAGCCCGCACAACCTATGATAATATTCTTCGGTTTTGTGACGATTACGATGTTAAGGACGCAATCCGCTTTCTGCGTGAGCGGGAGGTAGTGCATTATCAGCGCTTCGGCGAGAATTTAAGACTTCTGACCGATAAGCTCGATGAAAAGAATTTCTATGCTTTCAACCCCGAGTTTGACAAAAACTGCTTTAAAAGCTGTATGAAGAAGAAATAAGGCTATATACTAAACACAAAAACGGAATGTCTGCAAAAAAACAGGCGTTCCGTTTCCGTATGTTTTGATTTATGCTATTGGCTTACTTCAAAGCTGTTAAGATACCATTTTAGCGCTTCCTCTGCCGAAGCACCGTTTTTGCACAGATAATCAACGCCTTCAAGGCTTACTCCCACACACTCTGCGTTCTCGCTGTAGTCCGAAGAGAAGCAGTCCCAGGGTGAGGCAACCGAGATAATGTATTCGCAGTCCTTGCTGTCAAGCGTATAGCCGCAGGAAGATTTTTGATAGGGGATATAGACCTTTTTATTGTTTACGGTTAAATATAATTCTGAATTAGAATTAACAATCTTTTCAACCCTTGAATAAAATTCCTTTCCGGAATTATTAAGACCTTCCTTTTCTATGTATACGGCTTCGTTGTTCAGATCAAAGCTGTCCGGATTAACCGAATAATCTGTGTTAAGCAATATGGCTATGGCTTTTACTGCTTCATCGCAGTAGTCCTTTTTGCAGGCGGCGACAGTTAGTCCGCATAAAATTTCGTTGTCGGATTTTGATGTATTTTTGCTTGTGCTGTCAGTTTTATCATCAACAGCTTCGTGCTTTATTGGGCTTCTCTTTGAAGTATCAGTACATTTTGAAGCGGCGAAGGGGAGAAGAGCCATAAGCACAAGCAGAATAACTGCGGCAATTATTTTCTTTCCGATATGTGACACCTCTTGATTTCAGCTAAAATTGTGTTTCATTTTTTCCCTTGACATACACTTGACATAACGATATATTTGTCTTAAAATAATATATGTTCATAGCTAAATTAAAATACTAAATTATGTCCAATACTCTAATTTAGTAATATAAAGAAACGGAGCAGAATTATGAAGGTTAAATTTTCACTGATTCCCTTTATTCCCGTAATTATTGCAACAACATTTTTAAAGCTGATGAGCCTTTACGGACTTGACGGCGGCGGAATGTTCCTCGGAATGAATAAAATAGGAATCACCTATGCAGTTATTGGTCTTTCACTCGCACTATTTTTGATTTGTGTGCTAATTAACATTATTGACAGAAAAACTGCGCCTGTTTATCCCGTAAAGAAGAATCCAATTTCGGGCGTTTTGTCAATTCTGGCAGGCATTTCGGTAGCCGCTTCGGCAATTACAACGCTTTTAAATACCGGTAATAACTCGGAATATTATCTTATGACGGTTGTATGTGCGGCATTCTCCGTTCCTGCGGCATTTGCGCTGATGCTTATGTCAAAGATACATTTCACCGGAAAATCAACCGTTTCGGGCGTTTCAATGCTGTTTATTTTTCCTGCACTCTGGGGATGCTCCGAGCTTGTTTCCGAATTCCTTGTCGCAACAAAAACCTCAATTTCAGCCAGCGATATGACGGCACTCTTCTGTTACATATTTATAACCCTGTATTACTTCTCACATTCAATGATTGTGTCGAGAATAAAGGGCAGAAATCCGGTTAAGGCTTGCTTTATTTACGGCTTGCCTGCAATTGCGCTCGCATTTGCGTACGGACTCTATGTTGTCCTTACAGCAACAGTCGAGGGTACTCTCTCAACACAGCTCTTGCTCGGTGCGGAATTTTTGATTTTTTCACTTTATGCTCTTTCGTTCATTGTTGAAATGGCATTTAATTCCTATACAAAAGATGAGATTGAAATAATCGACGGTATGCCTGATGACGACGATATCTACGAGAGCAGTTATGTGAAGTCGGAGAACTACGACGACCTTGTTTTTTCTGAAAAAAGCAGTGATGAAGAAGACCACAATAAAAAGGCTTACGAAACTCTTGCGTCTGATATTGATGATTATGTAATCGGCTTTGACGAGAATCAGGCGAGAAGAGAGGTTATTGCAAAGACTGAAATCACTTCGGAAGCAGAGCAGAAAGAAGTTCAGGAAGAAGAATCTACAATAGAAGAACCTCAGACAGCTGAGCCAATAAAGGAAGAACCTATTAAGGAAGAACCCGTAAAGGCAGAGCCTGTTAAAAAAGCTCCTGTTGAGGTTAAAGCACAGGTTGAAGAGAAGAAACCTCAGCCTAAGAAGGAATTGAGCGACATTGATTTGCTGTTGCAGGAGCTTGACAGCAAAAAATAAGTGTTGACAATCCTGTTTTTAAGTGATAATATTAAGGAAACATTGATTAAATCGTTGATAAGGACATGGTTTGTAAATAACCGTTTTCAGAGAGCGGATTATATGCTGAAAAATCCGTATTCGGTCTTACATTCTACCACCTTTGAGTCTGCACAGGAAATGGTGCAGCGTACGGCTGCGTTAAAGCTTTCAAGAGGGCAATTTTTTGCCGAACTTGGGTGGAACCACGAGTAAATTCGTCCCAATACTTCTTCGGAGGTATTGGGATTTTTTATCTTTTTTGGAAATTGCCCGAACTGCGTGTCGGGGTACTCGACTTTATAACTTTAAAGAAAATTGCTCGAAAATGGTCGGGAAAAGAAGATTTGAAAATATCAATCTTTCTGCTCGAACTGCGTGTCGAGGCACTCGACTTTATATTTATGTAATATTTTATAGGATAAGGAGAATAACAATGATTAAGGTTGAATTAAAGGGCGGCGTTGTCAAGGAATTTGACAGCAACATTACGCCTGCCGAAATTGCAAAATCAATCGGCGCAGGACTGTACAAGTCTGTGTGCTGTGCAAGGGTTGACGGAGAGATAGTTGACCTGCGCACTCCGCTTGCTTCTGACTGCAAGCTTGAGCTTCTCACATTTGACGATCCCGACGGTAAAAAGACATTCTGGCACACAGCATCTCATGTGCTTGCACAGGCTGTAAAAAGACTTTACCCCAATGCAAAATGTGCAATCGGCCCTGCTGTTGACAGCGGATTTTACTATGACTTTGATGTTGAAAAGCCGTTTTCGGCAGATGACCTTGAAAAAATCAAGGCTGAAATGAAGAAGATTGTAAAGTCCGGCATTGAGCCTGAACGCTTTGAGCTTCCTGCTGACGAAGCAATTGCAAAGCTTGAGGAAATGAACGAGCCTTACAAGGTTGAACTTGCCAAGGAACATTCAGGCAAGGGCGAGAATATTTCATTCTATAAGCAGGACGATTTCACCGACCTCTGCGCTGGACCGCATCTTATGAATGTATCTGTGATTAAGGCTTTCGAGCTGACAAACTGTACAGGCGCATATTGGAGAGGTGACGCAAACAATGCACAGCTTTGCAGAGTTTACGGCGTTGCATTTCCAAAAGCTTCAATGCTTGACGAGCATCTCAAGATGCTTGCCGAAGCAAAGTGCCGTGACCACAATAAGCTCGGCAGAGAGCTTGAGCTGTTTACAACCTCTGATGTAATCGGACAGGGCTTGCCGATTCTTCTTCCCAAGGGTGCAAGAATTATTCAGCTTTTGCAGCGTTTTGTTGAGGACGAGGAGCAAAGAAGGGGCTGGCAGCTTACAAAGACTCCCTATATGGCTAAGAGCGACCTTTACAAAATAAGCGGACACTGGGATCACTATCAGGACGGAATGTTTGTTCTCGGTGATCCTGAAAAGGACAATGAGGTCTTTGCTCTCCGTCCGATGACCTGTCCGTTCCAATATCAGGCTTACCTCAACCGCCAGCGTTCCTACCGTGATCTTCCTCTCCGCTACAACGAAACCTCAACTCTTTTCAGAAATGAGGCGAGCGGTGAAATGCACGGACTTATCCGTGTTCGGCAGTTCACAATTTCGGAAGGACACCTTATGTGCACTCCCGAACAGCTTGAGCAGGAGTTCAAAAGCAGTCTTGAGCTTGCAATCTATATGTTGAAAACCCTCGGACTTTACGATGATGTTTCCTACCGCTTCTCAAAGTGGGATCCGAACGATACAGAAAAATATATCGGAACGGCTGAGCAGTGGGACGAGGCTCAGGATATGATGCAGAAAATACTCGACCACCTCGAAATTC
>CALZCU010000040.1 GCA_945632055.1 uncultured Ruminococcus sp.
GGAGCCTTGGATATAATAGCAAAGTATTGTTATATATTAAATATTTGCTGACTGAGTTTTTGTATAGTATTAACTGCCGACACGAATGTCGGCAGTGACTTATCATAACGATAACCGTTCTGTTTTTCTGTATTTTGACGGGGTTGTGTTGTGGTACATTTTAAACGCTCTGTTGAAGTTTGAAATGTTGTTAAAGCCTGACAGTCCCGCAATTTCAATAATAGGCGTGTCGGTTGTTGTCAGAAGCATTGCGGCACGGGTAAGGCGAAGCTCGTTGACATAATTCACAAAGGTCGTGTTCATAAGCTCCTTGAAGAGGTGCGAAATATAGTAACGGCTCAGTCCTGTTGTCTGCGCAATTGAATCAAGCGAAATGTTCTCGCAGAAATTCTCGTTGATATACTCGGTAATTTTGCGCAGTGCACGGTACTTTTTGCCCTGAGTTTCAATATCGAAAATCTGAACAAGACCGTTTGAGAAAAGATAGTAGAACATCTCGTACATTTTGCCGTGAACAAGAAGCTGGAAATAGCCTGTTTTCTCGTTTTCAGCCTTTGAAATGCGCTTGAATGCGTCGAGCATTTCAAGGTAGAAGGAATTTTCGGCAGTTACCTTTGCAAAATGTGTGCAGTTGCCCGAATTAAGTCCTCTGATTATGCTCTGCGGAATGTACTCCTGTGTGACCGAGGTCGGGTTTGAAAGATTGAGCAGAATGACATCGACAGCCGCACTGAAAACATTTGTGATTCTGTACTTCTGGTTCGGCGCAATAAAATAAATGTCGCCCTGGCGAAGATTATAAGCGTTTGTTGTAGTTTCAACAGTGAGAGTGCCGACTCTTACAAGACCGAACAAAACCTCGCTGTGAACATTCCACCTTTCGTCAAGCAACATTTCACCGCATACCACTCTGAAGGTAGAGCTGGATGTGGAAGCTGAACGCAGGAAATCAAGACTCATAATAACACCTCATTGACAATATTTATTACCTTATACAGCATATATATTAGGGCAATACTGCACAACTATAATGTACGGTATTGTCCTAAAGCAATGATATAATGATAATTAATATTTGATTTCTTGTCAAGGAGTTATAGTAAAGTTAAAAAATTTTTAATATAAAAGTTGAAAAAAATAAAATTTTGTTATTATGCGTCGAGTAATGATGGGCTTTTTTGGACAATGAATAGTATAATATTGTCCTGACATCACTCTCAGTCTGACTGATTTTCACAATAGAGCGAAGCAGTTTCCCTGATTTTTGCGCTGAATTCATCAACGGCTTTCTGCGGAGAAAGAATTTTCACACCGCCGCCCAAGCCGAACACCCACGCATAGAACTGTGGACTGAGCATAACCTTTACTGTAACGGTGAAGCTGTTTTCGCTCTCCTGAACAATGAAAATATCAGAGCCGAACCTGTCCACGATAACGCCGATAAGGCTGTTGTCAACCGACAGCGTAACGCTTGCTTCCTCACCGCCGAACATTGAGAAAACGCTCTTGGAGTAGCCTGCAATGTCGAATTTTTCAAATCTATCCTTTCCGTCCCTTTCAAGGCCGGTGATTTCAATCGACTCCATCTTGTCAACCCGGTAGTGCTTTATTGTCTGAGCCTCGCTGTCGTAGGCAATCATATAGTAGTTTTCATCGTCCCAGCTCAGCGCCCAGGGCGAAACCTTGTAGACAGCTCCGTTTCTTCTTTCGGTTTTGACAATCTTTTCTGCTGAGCCGAAGCTTACCTCCAACTTGAAATACTTGAAGGTGATTTGCTTTTCCAGCGCAATTGCATTGTGGATTGTGTCGACATTGTAGTAGATTTTTTCGTTGACCGTCTTTACACGATTTGCCACGAAAACCTGCCGTCTGAGAAATCTGCCGTCGTTTTCGCTGACGAGCTTTTCAAGCTTTCCAATCAGCGACAGGCTTTTCTTCTGCGTGATGAACTTTGAGCTTTGAATTGCGTCAACGAGCAGTTTCAGCTCGGGAAGCTGAAAGTCACGGCTTCCGACATAGTATTTTACGGTTGAGGTGCGTGTGCGGCAGATGTCAAGCCCGAACAGCTCAAGGATTTTGAGGTCGTCATAAAGGCTTTTCCGCTCGGTTTTTATGCCGTACACAGCAAGGCAGGCTTTTAATTCGTTGATTGTAAGACCGTGCCGCTCGTCGGTTTTTTCGAGCAGAATTTTCTGAAGATAAAGAAGCTTCTGCTTCTGCATTGAGCTTTTTGCCATAATTTCCCACCTATACTAAAATCTGAGTTACCGTCTGCGCAAGAGCCACAACAAGGGGCATTGTTGCGATTGACACAAGCGTTGTTGAAGCAACAAGGCTCACCGACAGCTCGACATCACGGTTGTATTTTGCCGCAAACATCGTAGTTGTAGCCGCAGTCGGTGCGGAGCTTGCAATGATGAACGCAACTATAATTGCCGAATCGAGCCTGAACAGAGCCATTGCAAAGGTAGCAATAATCGGGATAATGAGCAGTCTTACAGCCATTGCAAGGTATGCACCCCTGTCGGAAAATGCTTTTTTGAAGTTTGCCTGAGAAAGGTAAAAGCCAATTACAAGCATAGGTATCGGAGTGTTGAGGTCGGAAAGATATTCAACAGGCTTGCTTATAATAAACGGCAAATTTATGTTGCAGACAAAAAGAATTATTGCGGCGACTACGCCGACAATGCCGGGGTTAAAGGCGAGCCTTGTGATTGAGAGCTGTTTTTTGTCGCCGCTCATAACGACAAGGCCGTAGGTCCATACAAAGATGTTGAAAACGGCAACGAAAATTGAGCCGTAAAACCAGCCGTCGTCGCCTAAAATCGCCTTTTGCAGAGGGAGCGACATAAAGCCGCAGTTTGAAAAAATAACAGCAAACTGCAAAACCTTTTTCCTGCTCTCGTCTTTGTCACGAAGCAAAAGCCTTGCAAGCAGAATCGAGCCTGCAATAATCAGCACGGCGCAGAGCGAGGCTGTTAAGATTTTTCCGAGAAGCTCAAAGCTGAACTCCCTCTGAAACGCATTTATCATAACGCAGGGCGTTACAACATATAAAACAATATCGGTGAGGTGCTTTGAAGCCGAGTCGGTGAGTATTCCCTTTTTTCCGCAGATAAAGCCGACTGCAATCAATACGAACAGCACAAGCACCTGCTGAGCAATCATAATGAAATTTTCAATCAATTAAAAGACTTCCAATCCTAAAATAAATAGTATTACTCGATAATTCTATCACATTGAGAGTTGGTTTTCAAATTGAAATTTAAAGTAATATTATTTATATGACAACAAATAAGGCAACAAAAAACGACATTATACACAAATTCGCACTAAAATTGTAGTGCAAAATAACCAACGAAAGTGAGATAATTCTGCAAATATGTACTAACCGCCGAAAATAAATGCTATTTGTTGACAATTGTAAAAGCTAACGCTATAATTAGATTAACGCAAAAAAATACGCAAACCGTAAATTTTGAAAGAGGGAATTTTTTATGGCAACAACAAAGAAGACCACAGCAAAAACAGCGGCAGAAAATGAAACAGCAGTTAAGGATACTGCTAAGAAAACAACAGCAAAAACTGCTGAGGTTAAGGCAGAAGCAGCTCCTGCAAAGAAAGCTCCTGCAAAGAAGGCTCCTGCTAAGAAGGCTGCTCCCAAGAAGGTAGCTCCCAAGAAGCCCGAGGCTGTTGAAACAAAGGTTGAGTTTTTTGTTGAGTTCGGCGGCGTTCAGGTTTCAGTTGACGAGGTAATCAAGAATGTAAAGGCTACAAACGGCAAGGACGCAAAGGAAATCAGCGTTTACCTCAAGCCCGAAGAAAGCAAGGCATATTTTGTTGCTGACGGCGAAGAAAAGGAAATGGATGTATTCTTCTGCTGATAAAGCAAAATTTAAGATGTTTAGTAAGGTCGGCAAGCTCAGCTTGCCGGCTGTTTTGTTTTGGTGATTATTTTAGTGTGGAGTGTTTTTTAGTTTGGAGTTTGGAGTGTGGAGTGTGGAGTTGTGGTCGGGCAGACAGGTCGTCTGTAAAAACAGCAACGGTTGCCCGACTGTATTTATATTTTTATAACCATTCGTAGGGACACGGCGTGGCAGCGTGACGCTGCACCCAATTCGAGCAGATAAAACGGATATTTGCTGTATGTCGATATCCCGACCGATTGAACAATCTCGTAGGGACACGGCGTGCCGTGTCCGGCAGTGAATATCAAACGCAAATGATTTATCATAATTATTGTAATAATCAACCTCGTAGGGGCGGATATTATCCGCCCGACCGAGTACCTCGGTTCGTAATTCGAGCAGACAGTTATTGTGTGAATTTAATTGCAGTTGCCCGACCGGTGTGTTTGCCGTAATCTTGCGGAACAGTCAAGACTGTTCCCTACGATTAAATGTTCATCTGTAGGAAATCGGGCGGATAATATCCGCCCCTACGGAGTTGTGCATTAAGATTACTTGCATTATTATTTGTGTGCATATGTGCGTGATTTCCGGAATAAATCTTTCGGTCGGGCAACCGAGTTAAAATTAAACACCGACCTGTCTGCTCGAACTAAAACACCGACCTGTCTGCTCGAACTAAAAATATTGACATTTGGGCGGAATTAGATTATTATTTATAGTGTATAACTGTAATTATGCGTTTTGACTGCGAATATGCGTTTAACACCTTTCGGTTATTATAAAAATGATTTAGAGAGGAGCTGAGGACTTGCCTGATTTTTCGGTGATTTTAGACATCGGTGTGGTTGCGCTGAGGATAATTCTCCCGATATATGCGCTTCTGATTGTTTACCAGTGCTACGCCGCAATGCGTCGCCACAGACGAAGCGAAAAGCCGCTTGTTACGCTTTACAATCCGAACACCGGGCTGAAGCTTCCCGTTCTGTTCTGGGAGAACTCAATCGGCAGAAGCAGGTCGAGTGATGTTGTTGTCGATGACCCTGCTGTTTCAAGAAATCATTGCGTGCTGTTAAGGCGCAAGGACGGCTGGTTTATCAGCGACACCGGCTCAAAGAGCGGAACCTTTGTGAACGGAAAAAGAATTATGGGCAGAAAACAGCTTCTTATTGACGATGTAATCGGCGTGGGCAACTCCGAGTTTGAGTTTAAAAGGGGCGAGGAGTATGACGAAAGGCTCGATTCAAGCTGGTTTTTCTCGAAGGTCAGCAATAAGCCTGCAATAAAATCGTGGAAGCTTATGCTCCTTGTAACGATTTTTCACTTCTTTATGTGCGTCGAGGCGATGTTCTGGAACGACGCAACAAACCAATTCTCTCCGCTTGTGCTGTTCGGTGCGCTTGCGGCTGTTGAATGGGGCTTCTTCTTTGTTTCTACAGTAGTTTTAAGGCGAATTAATTTTGAGCTTGAAGCACTTGCACTTTTCCTTACGGGCATCGGAGTAATGCTCCTTGTGCGTCAGGCGGAACGCTCCGCATACACTCAGCTTGCGGCGGCGGCTATTGGAATGGTGCTGTTCTGCGTAATCATCAAGGTTATCGAGGACCCCGACAAGGTTAATAAGCTCAGACTTCCAATGATGATTGTCGCTGTGCTTCTGCTTTTGTCGAGTATTGTACTCGGAAAGATAACCTACGGTGCGGCAAACTGGATTGTAATCGGTCCTGTATCGATTCAGCCGTCCGAGCTTGTAAAAATAATTTACATTTTTATCGGCGCAAGTGCGCTCGATAAGCTCCAGACGAACAAAAACCTATTTGAATTTATCGTGTTCTCGGCTGTGTGCGTAGGCTTGCTTGCGTTTATGGGCGACTTCGGCACTGCACTGATTTTCTTTATGACCTTCCTGCTCATTGCGTTTATGCGTTCGGGCGATTTCAAGACGATTATCCTCGCAGTTGCGGCGGCAGTGTTCGGCGTGACATTTATATTGAAGTTCAAGCCGTATGTAGCCGACCGCTTCAAGGCTTGGGGACACGCCTGGCAGTATGCTCAGGCAGAGGGCTATCAGCAAACCCATGTGCTGACCTTCCTTGCAAGCGGAGGACTTTTCGGAGTCGGCATCGGCAACGGCTTTTTAAAGCAGGTAGGAGCTTCCGAAAGCGACCTCGTTTTCGGAATAGTAGCCGAGGAAATGGGCATTATTGTCGCAATAACTCTTGCAATTGCCGTTGGTGCGCTGGTGCTTTATGCCCGTGCAATTACCACACGAAGCAGAAGCACATTTTATTCAATCACCGCCTGCTGTGCGGCAGGACTGCTTGTTGTTCAGCTTTCGCTCAATGTTTTCGGCGCAACAGATATTCTTCCGCTTACGGGCGTAACCTTCCCGTTCATAAGCTGCGGCGGCTCAAGCGTTATGGCTTGCTGGGGCTTGATTGCGTTTATTAAGGCGGCAGACGAGAGAACATATGCGGTTAAAAGGTGATTAGGTTTTTTGATTTGAGGTAAAATATGAAAAGAGTTCTTCGCAGAAGTACGCTCATTTTTATTCTTACTCTTGCGTTTATCGGCGGAATGGGTTACCTTAGCTTTCAGCTTGTGGTAAATGCCAACGATTGGGTTGACCAGCCGTACAATGCCCACATCTCGGGGAGCGGCGGACTTGCTCAGGCAGGCTCAATCTTTGACCGCAACGGAGAGGTGCTTGCTCAGACCGTTGACGGCGAGCGAGTGTATAATAAGGATGCGAGCGTGAGAAAGTCACTGCTTCATGTAGTCGGCGACAACAGTCTGAATATTTCAACGGCGGCGCAGAGTATGTACCGCTCTCAGCTTTCGGGATATAACCTCTTGTGGGGCTTGAATATGCCCGAATCCCTGCGCAGCTCGCACGATATCACGCTTACCGTTGACGCAAAAACCTGTGCCGCCGCATATAATGTGCTTTCAAGCTACGATAAAAAGGGCGCTTGCGTAATCTATAACTATAAGACGGGCGAGGTTATCTGCTCGGTCAGTACAAAGGGCTATGACCCTCAGGCTCCCCCCGAAATAACAAAGGAAAACGAGAGCGAATATGAGGGTGTTTATCTCGACAATGTGATGTCGTCCTCATACACACCCGGCTCGATTTTCAAGATTGTAACCTCTGCCGCCGCAATTGAAAGTATCCCAGACCTTGAAAACAGGACATGGGAGTGCACCGGCGCAAAGGAAATCGGCGGAAGCGAGGTCACCTGCGTTGAGGCTCACGGAACTGTAGATTTCAAGCAGGCAATGGCTCATTCGTGCAATATTGTGTTTGCCGAGCTTGCAGTTGAGCTGGGAGCAGACAAGATGAACAAAATCGCCGATGAAATCGGAATTAACAGCTCCTTTGAGGTTGACGGAGTGAAAACCGCCAAGGGACATTATGACGCTTCAAAGGCAAACACAAACCAGCTTGCATGGTCGGGTGTCGGTCAGTTTGATGACGAGGTAAATCCTATGCAGATGGCAATGGTTTGCGGTGCAATTGCAAACGGAGGAAAGACTACAAACCCGACATT
>CALZCU010000041.1 GCA_945632055.1 uncultured Ruminococcus sp.
GTTTGCGATGTAACACTTAAGCTTGACCTTTCAAACTTTGACTTTGCAACAAAGAAAGGTGCTAAGTTCACAGTTTCAGCAGTTAAGCAGACTCCTGAGGGTCCCATGATTGGTGATGTTGACGGTGACGGCGAAATCACAATCAAGGACGCAACAATGATTCAGAAGCTCGCTCTTGGCATTGGCTATCCTGAAGATTTTCAGGAAATTGCAGAACTTATGGCTATTGCAGATACAAACGGTGACGGCCTTGTAACAATCGTTGATGTTACTTTAGTTCAGAAGTACATTGTAGGCGGTTACAACAACACAGGATTAGTTGGCGTAGTAGCTGTAGGTTGATTAACCTAACTTAATAAGCTGATTTTAAGCCCCACTTCGGTGGGGCTTTTACCTTTATTGTAAACTGCAATTTGTCTACTTGAATTACCGGCGGTGGTACACCGCCACTCGACTTTTATATTTTTTCTTCGACTATCTGTACAAATGCCGACTGTTTGTGGTAAAATATATTCATAAGGAGGTGGGGACGGTTGATTATTCATGATATTTCAAAAGACACAATGACAACGCCTGTGTATGAGGGTGATCCGCAGACAAGTGCTGTACGGCTTAAAAGCATTGAAAACGGTGACAGTTACAATCTTACGGAAATATCAATGTCCGTTCATTCAGGCACGCACATTGACGCACCGCTTCATTTTTGTGATGAAGGAAATCCTGTTGATAAAATCAGACTGAACACTTTTTTCGGGAAATGCACTGTTATTACAGTTAAGGGAATCCTCACAGGCGATGATATGGAACGGCTTTTGCCATACTGTAAACGGCGTGTGCTTTTTCACGGTGACGGAAAAACCTTTCTTTCACATTCTGCCGCTATCGTTCTGGCTGAAAGCAGGGTTGTACTTGTCGGTACCGACGCTGACTCAATTGCTCCGCCCTTTGACGAGGAAAAAACTCACCGTATACTGTGCAAATCGGGAATAGTAATCCTCGAAAACCTTAATCTTTCAGAAATTGATGATGGAGAATATGACCTGTGTGCATTTCCTGTCAAGCTTGGAGGAATTGAAGCCGCACCTTGCAGGGCAATACTTTTTGAACAGGAGAAAGGACTTAACCGATAATTATGATAAAAATAGCTGTATTTGATTTGGACGGAACACTTGTAAATTCCCTGACCGACCTCGCCCAAAGCGTAAACAAGGGTTTGAGAAGGGCAGGGCTTGACGAACAGCCTATTGAGAATTACAATCACTTTGTCGGCAACGGCAGAGAGGTTATGATTAAAAGGGCAATGGGCAAATCTTCCGAAGATGAAGCAAAGCTTGCAATTGTCAGAAGTGTGTTTAATGATGAATACAAGGTGCATTGCAACGATAACACCGTTGCATATGACGGCTGTGCCGAGCTTTTGCAGAAGCTGGACGAGCGTGGAATTAAAACTGCCGTTTTGTCAAATAAGCCCGATGAATTTGTCGGCAGAATACTTAAAAAGGTGTATCCTCAGCACTGCTTTACCGAAGCGTGGGGCAAAAAGCCTGAATATAAGATTAAGCCTGACAGTCAGGCGCTTCTTGCTATGCTTTCAAAGTACGGAATTGGGAAAAATGAGTGCATTTATATCGGTGACAGTGATGTTGATGTATTCACTGCCAAAAATTCTGAGGTTAAAATGGCTGGAGTTGAATGGGGATTCCGTGGCAGACAGGAGCTGTTGGACGCAGGCGCACCGTTTGTTGCTTCAACTGCCGACGAGCTTTTTGAGTATATTGTGAATTGCGATGAATAAGATAAATTATCAGAAAAGGCTTGATGAAATAATCAGCTTCAACTGCAAAAACGGTGTTGTACCAAAGCTTCTGCTTCACGCCTGCTGTGCGCCCTGTTCAAGCTATTGCCTTGAATACCTTTCGCAGTATTTTGAAATTTCAGTGCTGTATTACAATCCAAATATTTCTATAAAAGAAGAATACGAATACCGCCTGAGTGAAGAAAAGCGGCTTATCTCATCAATGGATTTTAAAAATGATGTCAGAATAATCGATTGTGATTACAATACAAAGGACTTTTTCAACGCAGTAAAGGGACTTGAAAACGAGCCTGAGGGTGGCAGGAGATGTGAGGAGTGCTTCAAATTGCGGCTTAATGCCACAGCCGCTGAAGCCAAACGACTTGGAATCGAATACTTTGGTACAACTCTTACGATAAGTCCACTTAAAAATGCTGAGCTGATTAATGAAATCGGCGAACAGCTTGGTGAAAAATATGGAGTAAAGTGGCTTTACAGCGACTTCAAGAAAAAAGAGGGATACAAACGCTCTATTGTTCTTTCAAAGAAATATGACCTTTATCGTCAAAATTACTGCGGCTGTATTTTCAGTAAAAACAGAGATAAATAAAAGGCAACACCGAACAGTAAAATGTGCGGTGTTGCCTTATATTACTATATTTAGTTGCGTGTTGAGGTACTCGTCTTACATTTCATATAAGAAACAGCAGTGTAATGGTCGGGCAAATAAGGTCTGATAATTTCAACCTCTCTGCTCGAATTACCTGCGGTGGTACACCGCCGGATCAGGCTTTTGCAAATTGGCTGGTATAGAGGGTGTAGTAGAATCCGTTTTTGGCGAGCAGCTCCTCGTGATTGCCCTGCTCAATAATGTTGCCGTCCTTCATAACGAGGATAACATCGCTTTCCTTGATTGTCGAAAGCCTGTGCGCAACAACGAAGCTCGTTTTACCTTCCATCATCTTTGCAAATGCCTTTTGAACTCTTTTCTCTGTGAGTGTGTCGATTGACGAGGTCGCTTCGTCAAGAATGAGGATTGAGGGATTTGTCAGCATCGCCCTTGCAATGCAAAGCAGCTGCTTCTGTCCCTGACTGAGATTGCCGCCGCCCTCGCTGATTACGGTGTTGTAGCCGTCAGACATTTTTCTGATAAAGCTGTGCGCATAAGCCGCTTTTGCCGCCGCAACAACCTCTTCGTCTGTCGCATTCTCATTTCCGTATCGCAGATTTTCCATAATCGTGCCTTTGAAAAGCCAACTGTCCTGAAGCACCATACCGAACTGTCGGCGAAGATTATCCCTCGACAGTGACTTGATGTCGATTCCGTCAATGCTGATTTTTCCGCTGTCGGTTTCGTAAAAACGCATAAGCAGGTTGATAAAGGTGGTCTTTCCACAGCCAGTCGGGCCGACAATTGCAATTTTGCTTCCGCTTTTCACATCAAGCGAGAAGTTCTTTATCAAAGGCTTTTCCTTTGTATAAGAAAAGCTGACATTTTCAATGCTCACATCACCCTTGCAGTCGGAAATTATCGGTGAATTTTCCGAATCGGGAGTTTCATTTTCCGCTTCAAGCACATCAAATACCCGACCTGCCGCCGCAAGAGCAGTCTGAAGCTGCGTCAGTACACCCGTTACCTCGTTGAAAGGCTTGGTATATTGATTTGCATAGGTGAGAAAGCACGAAAGCTGACCGACCGAAAGCGAGTTTGCAACTGCGGCAAGCGCACCGAGAATTCCAACGGCGGCATATACCATTGCATTTACAAAGCGAGTGCTTGGGTTTGCAAGTGCTCCTGCAAACTGCGCCTTGAAGCCGACATCGTACAGCCTTGAATTGAGCTTTTCAAAGTCATCAATTGCCCGCTCCTCATACGAAAAAGCCTTAACAATATGCTGATTTCCGATATGCTCCTCAACATATGAGGATATTTCGCCCTGCAATAGCTGTTGCTCCGTAAATCTCTTGTGCGACAGCTTTCCGATAAATGCCGCAACAAAGAGCGAAAGCGGAGTGAGAATTACTACAGCAAGCGCAATGCGCCAGTCAATCAT
Organism: uncultured Ruminococcus sp.; assembly: GCA_945632055.1. Taxonomy (GTDB): domain Bacteria; phylum Bacillota; class Clostridia; order Oscillospirales; family Acutalibacteraceae; genus Ruminococcoides. Next base: position 3,850 of record CALZCU010000041.1, read on the forward strand.
AAGCATAAAAATCAGTGTTCCGACGATTGTTACCATGCCCTAAAAGAGCTGTAAAAACATCTGCTTCAGTCCGTCACCGACTGCGTCAACATCGTTAATCACCCTGCTGATAAGGTCACCGTGGGGGTGCGAGTCAACATAGGAGAGAGGAACGCTGTTGAATTTATTGAAAACATCTCTGCGCAAATCCCTCACAGTTTTTATGCTGATGAGGTTCGTAAAAAAGTTCATAATCCATTGGAAAACCGTCACTCCGACAATTCCCACACCGATATAAATAAGAATAACCGCAATGTTTTGGAAATTCACATTTCCGCTGTCGATAATGTTGTCAACCGCCTGACCGACAAGAACGGGAATATATAAGGTCAGCGAAACGCTGATTACTGCGCTCAGAAGAGCAAGCGCAAGATAGCCTGAATAGGGCTTTATTTTTTTGAGTATTTTTGAAACGGCAGACCTATTTTTCATTTTTTCGCCTCCGTTTCCTTCAGCTGTGAAAGGCAGATTTCACGGTAGGTTTCACAATTTTCAAACAGATTGTCGTGAGTCCCCTTGCCGACAAGCCTTCCGTCATCAAGCACGAGAATCAAATCCGCATTCTTGATTGTAGAGCACCGCTGAGTGACAATAATAACCGTCATTTCAGAGGTGCATTTTTTCAGTGCCTTGCGAAGCGCCGCATCGGTTGCAAAGTCAAGCGCAGAAAAGCTGTCGTCAAGGATAAGAAGCTTGGGACTTCCGACTATAGCCCTTGCAATGCACAGCCTTTGCCGCTGACCTCCACTGAAGTTTTTGCCTCCCTGCTCAACACGGCTGTCAATTCCTTTTGGAAGCTTTGATACAAAATCATAAGCCTGAGCAGTTTTAAGAGCTTTAATAATCTCATCGTCAGTTGCGTTCTCATTTTGCCACTTCAGATTTTCTCTGATTGTTCCGCTGAACAGAACAGATTGCTGAGGCACAATTCCAATCTGCTCTCTGAGCTGATTAAACGAGTATTTCTTAACATTCACTCCGTCAACAAGAACGCTTCCGTTCTTTACATCATAGTAGCGAGGAATCAGATTTATCAGCGTACTTTTTCCGCAGCCCGTACCGCCTATGATACCCACAGTCTGTCCGTGCATAATTTTAAAGCTGATGTCACTCAGCTCGTCATCACCGTCACCGTAGGAAAAGCTCACATTGTCAAATTCAATTTTCGGAGTCGATTTGTTGTCGCTTACGGTAATTTCAGAATGATTTTCCTCGACAATGCTCGGCTGTGTTTCAAACACCTCGTTGATTCTCTGTGCGCTTGCGCTTGCCTTTGTCAGAAGAATCACAAGGTTGGCAACAACAATCATCGCAAGCAAAATCTGCGTCATATAGTTAATAAGTGCGATTATGTCGCCCGAAAGCATACCGCTTCCGTTGTTGACATTGATTGCACCGAACCAGATTATAGCTACAATTGCCAAATCCGTTACTGCATAGGTTACAGGGCTGAGAAGAGCGGAAAGCCTGCTTACTCTTACTGAGGTTGCGGCAAGCTCCTGAGTTGCCCTGTCAATGCGTTCCTCCTCGTTTTTCTGCTTTGAAAAGGCACGGATAACACGATTGCCCGACAGGTTTTCTCTTGAAATAAGACCGATTTTGTCAAGCTTTTTCTGAACGGCTGAGTAAATCGGAATACTTTTTGTCATAACGAGGTAGAGGGTTATTCCGATAAGCAGTGCGGCTATGAAGAAAATGATTGACAATTGTAGGTTGATTGTCATTGACATAATCAATGCTCCTGCTACGATAAACGGAGCACGAGTGAGCAAACGGATTCCCATTGCAACGCTTTGCTGAACCTGATTTACATCGTTCGTTATTCTTGTTATGAGTGAGGGTGTGCCGAGCCTGTCAAGCTCGGAATGTGACAGTGAATTTATGTGAACAAAAAGCTCTCTGCGGATTTTAGTTCCGACTCCCTGTGACGCCTTTGAAGCGAGATATTGACACACAAGCGCACTCATAAGACCGACTGCACCGAGCAGAGCCATTACTCCTCCCATTCTGACTATATATCCTCCGCCTGCATCGCCGTTGATGCCGACATCGATTATGTCAGCCATAACGAGCGGAACGAACAGCTCAAGGATAGCCTCAAACAGCTTGCACAGCGGCCCGATAATACATTCTTTTTTATAGTCCTTTAAAAATCTTCGCAGCTTAAACATACACATTCCCTATCATTTGTTTTTATACAATTATTATACACGAATTTTTGCTGATTCTCAACATTTGAGAAGAAAAACAGTCGGGAAAACAGCTTTTTATAACATCAAGCTTTCTTCCCGACTGAAATTGTTAATTTTTAATTGTAGATTATTTTATAAGACTTGTGCCGTCCATTTCCTCAGGCTGGGGAAGTCCCAAAATCTGAAGCATTGTCGGGGCAATGTCTGCAAGTCTGCCGCCGTCCTTAAGCTCGCAGTCGTAGCCGATTACGCAGAACGGAACAGGATTTGTGGTGTGAGCTGTAAACGGCTCGCCGTCTGTGTCAACCATCTTGTCAGCGTTGCCGTGGTCGGCTGTGATAAGAGCCACGCCGCCCATCTCTGTAATTGCGTCAACAACCTTGCCGACGCAATCGTCAACAGCTTCAACTGCCTTGACAGCAGCGTCAAACACACCTGTGTGACCAACCATATCGCAGTTAGCGAAGTTGAGGATAATCATATCGTATTTTCCGCTCTTGATTGCAGGAACAAGCTTTTCTGTAACCTCATATGCGCTCATTTCGGGCTGGAGGTCATAGGTTGCAACAGAGGGAGATTTTACGAGGATTCTGTCCTCACCGGGATACTGCTTTTCAACGCCGCCGTTGAAGAAGAAGGTAACATGAGCGTACTTCTCAGTTTCAGCAATGCGGAGCTGTGCCATACCCTTGTCTGAGATGTACTCTCCGAGAGTGTTTGTAAGCACCTGCGGCTTGAAGGCAACCTCAACATTCGGCATAGTTGCGTCATACTGAGTCATACAAACAAAGTTTACAGGGAAGAAGCCTTTCTTTCTTTCAAATCCGTCAAATTCAGGGTCAACAAGAGTTCTGGTAATCTCTCTTGCTCTGTCGGGACGGAAGTTGAAGAAAATTACGCTGTCATTCGGCTGAATTGTTGCGCCGCCCTTGACAACGGTGGGAACAACAAACTCGTCCGTAACATCCTGCGCATAGGAATTTTTAACGGCACAAACGGGACATTCAGCTTCAACACCCTCGCCGTATACCATTGCGGCATATGCTTTTTCAACACGCTCCCAGCGGTTGTCACGGTCCATAGCATAGTATCTGCCCATTACCGTTGCAATTTTGCCGACGCCGATTTCCTCAGCCTTATCTGCGCAAGCCTTTACAAAATCTGCGGCACTTGACGGGGGAACATCTCGTCCGTCAAGGAAAGCGTGAATGTAGACCTTTTCAAGTCCCTTTTTCTTTGCAAGCTCAAGAATACCGTAGAGGTGGGTGTTGTGGCTGTGAAC
>CALZCU010000042.1 GCA_945632055.1 uncultured Ruminococcus sp.
AGAGAAGCCGCAACTGCTCTTATAAACAAACTGAAAAATGATTACAAGGTCGTTGATTTACCGCCGCCAAGGGGCAAGGATTTCAACGACTTTTTGTGTTTACAGCTTAATATCTCAAAGCAAAAATCCAAAGAAAGGAATTACGAAAGATAATGAAAATTAACATTTATCAGATCAATCGTGAGCGTGATACTCATAGAGTTGCATTTGTTGATACAAAGTATCTTGAAAAGGCACAGGGGACTTCTGCGATTGACAGCAAGATTTACGACAAGGTTTTCAGCGGTGATGTTGACTGCAAAACGCTTGATGATGTTTACTCAAAATTTAATACAGACCACCCGAAAGGGTATCGTGGCAGGTCGCTTTCAATATCGGATGTGGTTGAGGTTTTGGACGATGAAAGTTTGGAAAAAGGATTTTATTTCTGCAATACCTACGACTTCAAAAAGGTTGATTTTGAGCCGTCAAAAACGCAGGATACAGTCAGTAAAAATATGATTACTGTCCTCTGTATTAAGCCAAATCATTATCCGAAAACCGTTGCAATTGATAACTCTCTTGAAGCTATGCAGCAGCTTGTCGGAGGAAATATTGAGGAATATATGCCCTTTGAAGATGAGGTGGCTATTATATGCAACGAGGAAGGGAAAATGAACGGCTTGCCACTTAACAGGGCGGTTTATGACGAAGCAACCAAAGAAATGATTGATATAATCGCAGGAGATTTCTTTATTGCCTACGCTCCTGTTGACTCTGAAAAGTTTAAGGATTTACCGAAAGATTTGGAGCAGAAATACAGAGAAAAATTCAAATATCCCGAACGCTTTTACAAGCAGAACGGTGAAATAAAAGCGTATCAGTACAAACCGAAAGAGCTTGATACTATACGCTGAAGCTTGAAGATGCAGGCAACCTCAAAGATTGATGAATAATCTTAGCGAGCAGACTGTTTGTATCCACATAACGGATAAAACAGTAAAAAGGCTCGTTAGGGGTTGCCCCTAATACCCCGAAAAGAAAGGACTGAAATTATGCACGGATTTATTATATTCATACTCGGTTGCTTCCTCGGCGGTTTTGTCGGAGTAGCTTTAATGTGTATGCTACAGATTAACCGAATCAACCGTTACGAAATGAAAGATAAAAAGGATGATGAAGATGAGGAGAAGCTATGATAAGCATATCAGGCTGACTAAAGAAGAAAAAGACGAATGGCAGAGAAAGGCACAAATGACTTGCCTTAATGAATCTGCTTTAGTACGGCTTCTGATGAAAGGATATGAGCCGAAAGAAAAACCTGACGAGCGTTTCTTTGAAGCAATGCGTGAGCTTTCCTCAATAGGCAACAATATCAATCAGCTTGCGGCAAAGGCAAACTCCCTCGGCTTTATTGATGCGCCGATGCTTTATCTTGAAGCGGAGCGTTGGCATAAATTTCAGGCGGATATTGAGAGCGTGTTTTTACGACCTGATAAATCAGAGCTGAAATGGCAGTAACTAAGCTATGGGTTGTGAGAGATAATCTGGGCAGGGTGATTGACTATGCCAACAATCCCGAGAAAACTTGCAACCCCAATTATACCGACGCACAGTATCAGGCACTTGCTGATGTCATTGCCTATGCAAAGGACGAGGAAAAAACAGAGCGGCAGTATTATGTTGATGGCATAAACTGCAATCCTGCAACTGCCCGTGACCAATTCATAACCACGAAAAAATGCTTTGGAAAGACAGACGGCATACAAGCCTATCACGGATATATGAGTTTTAAGGAACAGGACATTACACCTGAGCTTGCACAAAAGGTCGGTATGGAATTTGCAAGTCGTATGTGGGGGAAGCGTTTTCAAATTGTTGTGACTACCCACCTGAACACTAAACACCTGCATTGCCATTTTGTAATCAACTCAATTTCATTTGTTGACGGAAAGCGTTTGCAGAACGATGAAAAGGTATGGTTTAAATTCAGGTATATTGCAGATGAAGTATGTAAGGAGTACGGCTTGTATTTTAATCCGACTCCCAACAGAAGCAAGCAATCGTCATATTACTACAACAAGGAAAAAGCCGGTATGCCCACTCGGTACAGTACCCTGCGTGAAGCAATCGATCTGGCTTTGGAGCACTGTAAAAGTATAGAGGATTTCAAGTACGCTCTCCGTGATATGGGATATACCTATCAGCTGAGTCCGAGTCGAAAATATTGGACGGTTACTCCGCTCGGCTATAAGAAGCCTGTCCGACTAATTAACCTCGGTGAAAACTACTCAAACGACGCTATACGAAAAAGACTTCACGAAAATATGAGCCGTGTTGATGTGTACCGATACACCCTAAGTACGGTTACGAGCCGACAGTACCGACTCCCGACACGGGAAGATAAAATCAGAAAAATCGGCGGCTTATACGGTCTTTATCTTTATTATCTTTACAGGCTTGGCAAATTGCCAAAATACAAAAGAATCAGCAATGCTCAAATTCATTACTATTTCAAAGAAGAACTTTTGAAGCTCGATGAATTGAGCGAACAGACAAGGCTGCTCGGAAAGCACGGTATTCAGACCGACGAGCAGCTTTTTGAATATAAATCCTCTGTTGAAAATGAAATCAAAAGCCTTACTGCCGACAGAACGCACCTCCGAAAAAAGATACGAACAAAAATTGATGATGCAGAGCTGTCGCAGGCAAAGGAAAAGATTTCTCAAATCACAGAGAAATTACGGAAGCTTCGCAAAGAAGTTAAACTCTGCAACGGTATTGCAGAGAGGTCGGGAGTTCTGAAATCCAACCTTGAACAAGTGCTTGCAGAGGAAGAAAAATCCAAAGGAAAGGAGACCCGAAGATATGAACAACGGCGGTGATGCTGCTGAAATTATTGTCAGACTTTATCTTGAAGGTTTTGAGGAAGTTGTTAAGCTGTCGGGTAAGGGCATTAAGGAATTAGTACCTTTGCTCGTCTCTACGCTGAAACAGGAATCAAAAACCAAAGGCAAGGCACGACTTACGCAGATGATTAAGTCAGGCAGTCCGTTGAAGGTATTTACTTTCAAAAACAAAGACCTGAAAAAATTTACAGAACAGGCGAAGCGTTACGGAGTTTTATACACTGTCCTGCGTGATAAGAACAGCAATGATCCGAATGCAACTGTTGATGTAATCGCACGTGCCGAGGACGCTTCCAAAATACAGCGAATTGCAGACCGATTTGAATTTTCAAAGGTTGATAAGGCTTCTATTATCAAGGAAGCGGAAAAATCGGCAGCCAAAAGAGATGAAGTGCAGATTGATAAGCCGACCAAATCCAAAGGCGAGATTATCGTCGAACAGGCTTTGGCAGAGCCTTCTGAGAAGAAAGATAATGCCAATGAAAACCCCGATATTGCCAAGACCGACAAAAGCCCTCAGTCAAGGCAAGACTCAGACAAGGCAGATATGCGCACTGATAAGGGTAATATAAAGTCCGCTGAACAGAAACCCTCCGTTAGGGAAAAGCTGGAACGCTACAAGGCAGCAGGACAGAAGAAGGAAGCAGAACGCTATCAGCCTGAACACACCCGGGAGAGTAAAACTCCTACAAAAAACAGACAGACCAAACATAAACAGCCTAAGAAAAAATACAAGGCAAAACATAACAGACCGAAAGAGAGGTAATTTTTTTGACAAACGATTTTAATTCAAGGAAAGGCGGCAACTTTAAACCGAAGCTTTCTCCCGAAGAATATGCAAAAGCAAAACAGGAAGAAAAAGAAGCTGTTTATAAGCTTATTGATACGGCAATTTCCGATATTGTAAACACCCCTGCTGAATTTCAGAAATATCTTGATACGCAGGCTCGTATGGACAGATACTCGGCGGCTAATGCACTTCTTATTTACAAGCAGTGCCCGGAGGCTACTCAACTCAAAGATTTCAACGGATGGAGGGATGACAATATCCGTGTGAAAAAGGGTGCAAAGAGTATTTGTATTCTGGAGCCTGTCGATTATACAAAGGCAGACGGTTCAACGGGTATTTCCTACAATGTCAAGAAAGCATTTGACATTTCACAGACCAATGGCAGACGACAGCCTGCACCTACGGTCAACCGTGACCCGAAAAATCTTGTTTCGGTAATGCTTGATACTTCTCCCGTAAACTGCGAGATCAGCAGTGAGCTTCCTAATCCCGATGCAGTTGCCTACTACGACAACGATAAGAACACGCTCTTTATCAAGAAAGGCGTCGGTGACAGCGTGGCACTGTTTCAGGGTGTTGCCCTTGAGCTTGGCTATGCGGAGCTTTCGGGCAGGAGTGACCGCTACAGCCGTAAGGATATGAGTTTTCAGGCGGTATGCGTCGGCTATATGCTTTGTAAGAAGTACGGAGTTGAGGCAAAGAATTTTGCTGTTGACCGTATTCCTACCGAATGGAAGAATAAAGAGCCAAAGGAAGTCCGTGCAGAGCTTTCTAAAATAAGAACGGCAATGAGCGATATTCACACCCGTGTGTCCGACGAGCTTTACCGTCAGCAACAGGAACGCTCAAAAGACCGTGAACGATAAAAGCGAGGTGCTTACTATGAAAGAGCCTTATTATCATATTGTACTTGACGATAACGAACACAGTGCTGTTATTCAGTCACTTAATGATACAAGAAACGCTTTGCTTGCAGAAGAAAAATCAACGGACCTATTAGACGACCTTATTATCAAAATCGGCAACGCCCCTTACCGTAAAATCAAGGTAATTGAAAGGAACAGCGATGATGCAAGATAGCGAGAAAAAATCCGTTATCATAGTTTCTTCAATAGGCATAATTCCTGTTGTGTGGTTAGCTTTGCTTATTGCTCCGTTTCTGAAAGGCGGTTTATCCGAAATTGTTGCAGAACTTATGAACGCCTTTAGCAATCCTTTAAATATACAGCTTTGTGAGGACAGCCTGAAAACTGTCCTCATTTTTCTTGCGGCATACGGAATGGCGATAGGTATATACTTTTCCACAAGAAAAAATTATCGCCGGAGAGAGGAACACGGCTCCGCAAAATGGGGAAACGCAAAAGCCATTGACAGAAAATACCGACAGTACCCGCCGTCAGATAACAAGCTGATGACGCAGAATGTCCGTATCGGAATAAACGCACAGAAGCACAGACGGAATCTCAACACTTTAGTTTGCGGCGGTTCGGGTGCAGGTAAAACCCGATTTTACTGTAAACCGAATTTAATGCAGGCGAATACCTCATTTGTGATTCTTGATCCGAAAGGCGAGATTTTGCGTGACACAGGCGGTTTGCTTGAAGCAAAGGGATACGAGGTGCGTGTGCTAGACCTGATTTCAATGGAAAAGAGCCATTGCTACAATCCGTTTGTATATTTGCGTGATGATAACGACATTCAGCGTTTGGTAACTAATCTTTTTAAAAGTACCACTCCGAAAGGCTCACAGTCCAACGATCCTTTTTGGGATACGGCGGCTTCTATGTTGCTTCTCGCATTAGTTTTCTATCTGCACTACGAAGCTCCAAAGGAAGAGCAGAACTTTTCAATGGTTATGGAAATGCTCAGAGCGGGAGATATTGAGGATGACGATAATCCTCGCCCATCTCCCCTTGACAATCTATTCAGCGATTTGGAATACGAAAATCCCGACCATATCGCACTCAAATATTACCGTTCCTATCATTCAGGCTCGGCTAAAACATTAAAGTCAATACAGATTACGCTTGCCGCACGACTTGAAAAGTTTAACCTTGAAAGTCTTGCGGCTTTGACTTGTACGGATGAGCTTGACTTGCCTTCTATGGGCGAGAAAAAGGTTGCGTTGTTTGCGCTGATACCAGATAACGATTCGAGCTTCAATTTCTTGGTATCAATTCTTTACACACAGTTATTCCAACAGCTTTTCTATTCGGCAGACCATATACACGGCGGAGCGTTACCTGTTCCGGTTCACTTTCTGATGGACGAGTTTGCAAATGTATCGCTTCCTGATGACTTCGACAAGATTTTGTCGGTTATGCGTTCCCGTGGTGTATCGGTCAGCATTATCTTACAGAACTTAGCACAGCTCAAGGCACTGTTTGAAAAGCAATGGGAGAGCATAGTCGGTAACTGCGATGAGTTTCTTTATCTTGGAGGCAATGAACAGAGTACCCACAAATATGTTTCGGAACTTCTCGGCAAGGAAACGATTGATACCAACACCTACGGCAAGAGTACAGGACACAGCGGTAACTATTCAACTAACTACCAAATCAGCGGCAGAGAGCTTATGACGCCTGATGAAGTGAGGTTACTTGATAACCAATACGCAATCCTCTTTATACGAGGTGAGCGACCGATAAGGGACTTCAAGTATGACATACTGAAGCATCCTAATGTTAGTCTGACGGCTGACGGTAAAGCCGATGTTTACAGACACGGTGAAGTCAGAGATGATATTGCCACTATTTCTGTCGGCAATTTCTCAAAAGAAGAAGTTGAGGATATTGATATATCCGAAACAAGCTATGAACTGTTGTCCGATGAGGACTTGCAGGAAATTTATAAAATATAGGAGGACTTTTTATTATGAAAATTTCTAAAAGACTTTCACAGAGAAAGAATAACAGACTTCCGATGAACGGTAAGGTTAAGAAAGGCTTTCGTACTTACTGTACGGTTGTGATTGCAACTGTACTCGCTGTATGTTGCTTTACGGTAACGGCGTTTGCAGCAGAAGAAAGCGGCGGTAATGCACTTACAGCAATTAATAACCTTTCAACCTTTATCTTCGGACTTATCAGAGCAGTCGGACTTATTCTCACAGGCTTCGGCGTTGTGCAGATTGGTCTTTCGCTCAAATCACACGACCCGTCACAGAGAGCCAACTGTTTTCTTACCCTTGCAGGCGGCATTATCATCACCTTTGCAAAAGAAATCCTTAACCTTATTATCGGCTCTTAATCAAAACAGGGGTATGAGTTTTATGACCCATACCCCATAAATTTTAAGGAGGTGCTTTAATGTCCGATAATTGGGTTGTTCAGAATTTACAAAACGCACTTGACACCTGGAATTCCAAAATTACGGAGATTTGGTCTCTCGTGCTGACATCTCCGAAAGACTTTAAGGGTGGCGATATTTGGACGGCGATTGAGAATGTAAACTCTGCCGTGCAGGCTATCGGGTTAGCGTTACTTGTGCTGTTCTTTGTCATAGGAGTTGTAAAAACCTGCGGCAGCTTTGCAGAGGTAAAGAAGCCTGAACACGCAGTTAAGCTGTTTGTCCGGTTTATTCTTGCCAAAGCCG
>CALZCU010000043.1 GCA_945632055.1 uncultured Ruminococcus sp.
CGGATACAACACAAAGACAATCGCTACAAAATATCCTAATGTAACCCGTTCCTTTTTTGACGATAAAAATATGGATATAAGAATAATCAAAATCGAAGGCTCGGTCGAGCTTGCACCGCTTGTCGGTCTTGCAGACGGAATTGTAGATATAGTTGAAACAGGCTCAACGCTCAAGGCAAACGGACTTGAGGTAATTGAGTGGGTAACAGATATTTCCGCAAGGCTTATTGCCAACACAGCAAGCCTTAAGCTCAGAAAAAATGAAATCGAAGAACTTCAGAAAAAATTGGAGGCTGTAACACAATGATTACCACAGTAACAGCAGACGGAAAAAGGGAATACGAATTTATAGAAAGCCTTAAAAAGAGAGCGCAGAACTCCGATAAGAATGTAATTCCGACCGTATCGGAAATTATTGAAAATGTCCGTGAAAACGGTGATGAGGCTGTAAGAGAGTACACCGTTAAATTTGACGGAAAGGCTCCCGAAAAAACTGAAATAACAGCCGATGAAATAGATGAGCTGATTGAAAAATGCGACAGCGATTATTTACAGACGGTAAAAAAAGCGGCTGAAAATATATCTGATTTTCATAAAAGACAGCTTCAGCAGAGCTGGCTTACCACAAAAAGCAACGGAGTAATATTGGGTCAGAGGGTGCGTGGCCTAAAGCGTGTCGGCATCTATGTTCCCGGAGGCACAGCCGCATATCCGTCATCGGTATTGATGAATGCAATTCCTGCAAAAATAGCGGGAGTAGAGGAGATAATAATGTGCACTCCTCCACAGAAGGACGGAACTCCCAATCCTAATATTATTGCGGCGGCAAAAATCGCAGGCGTAGACAGAATTTTCCTTATGGGCGGAGCACAGGCTGTAGCCGCTCTTGCATACGGAACGCAGACTGTTCCAAAGGTTGACAAAATCGTCGGACCGGGAAATATTTTTGTTGCAACGGCAAAAAAGCTTCTCTACGGCACTGTTGATATTGATATGATTGCAGGACCCAGCGAGATATTAATTATTGCCGACAGCTCTGCAAATCCCGAATATCTTGCGGCTGACCTTATGAGTCAGGCTGAGCACGACAGACTTGCGTCCTCAATTCTGCTCACCGATTCTGCTGAAATTGCCGAAAAAACAAAGTCTGCACTTGCTGTTCAGATGGAAAAGCTTTCTCGAAAGGAGATCATCAAAGAGTCACTCGAAAACTTTGGTGCGATTATTGTTTGCAGTAATATGTCGCAGGCTGTTGATTTTGCAAACGAGCTTGCACCCGAGCACCTCGAGGTTTGCTGTAACAACCCGATGGAATATATCGGCAAGCTTGATAATGCAGGCTCGGTATTTCTCGGCAACTACAGTCCCGAACCGCTCGGCGACTATTTTGCAGGACCCAACCATGTTTTGCCCACAAGTGGAACAGCTCGCTTTTTCTCACCTCTTTCCGTTGACAGCTTCATAAAGAAGTCGAGCTTTATATATTACACCGAGGAAGCTCTTAAAAATGACTCCGAAGATGTAATCCGCTTTGCCGAAACAGAGGGGCTGACTGCTCACGCAAATTCAATCAAGGTGCGCTTTGATATTGATTAATATATTCCAAATGAATGGACTGTTTTTATGAGCTATGAACTGAACAAAAAAATCCGTGAGCTTGAGCCGTACGAGCCGATAAGCGGAACATATAAAATCCGCCTTGATGCAAATGAATGTCCCGTAAGCTATCCCGAAGAAATTATGAAGCAGGTGAGAGCTGCGATTGATAAGATAGACTTCAACCGCTATCCCGATCCGCTTGCAACAGAGGTTGTTAATTCTTTTTCGGAATATTACGGAATCAATCCCGAAAGCGTTACGGCAGGCAACGGTTCCGACGAGCTTATTTTTCTTGTGGAATCCGCCTTTCTTGAAAAGGGTGACAAAATGCTCGTGGTATCGCCCGACTTTTCAATGTACAGATTTTATTCCTCAATCTGCGAAGTGGAGTGCGATTCCTTTATCAAGGACGAAAGCCTTAATATTGACATTGATGCGCTGATTGAAAAAATAAATAAGTATAATATAAAGCTTGTTATTCTTTCAAATCCATGCAACCCTACGGGACAGGGCATTACGGCACAGCAGGCACACAAACTTGTTTCCTCTGTAGCTTCGCTTGTCATTCTTGACGAAGCATATATGGACTTCTGGAACGAGAGCTTAATTGCCGAAACCGAAAATTATTCAAACCTGATTGTTTTCAGAACTGCATCAAAGGCAATAGGCTCGGCAGCGTTAAGACTCGGCTTTGCAGTGTCAAATAAAACTATATCAAGGGCATTAAAGGCTGTAAAATCTCCGTATAATGTCAACAGTATTTCACAGGCTGTCGGTACAGTAATTTACAAAAATAAAGAATATTTAACAAATCGACAAAAAGCAATTGTCAGCAGCAGAGAAAAGTTGTATAATGGTTTAACAAAGCTTGCCGAAAAGTACGGCACTTTGACGGTATATGACAGCTGTGCTAATTTTGTATTTGTAAAAACTCCGCAAGGCAAGGAAATCTGGGAGTACTTAAAGAATAATTCCATAGTTATAAGACATATGGGAGATTACATAAGAATTACAGCCGGAACAGAACACGAGGTTGATGAGGTTCTAAGCTGTATTGAAAAATATTTTTCGAGGTGAAGCAATGCGCTGTGCTGTTGAAAACAGAAAAACAAAAGAAACAGATATTAAGCTCAGCCTTAATCTTGACGGCGGTGTAGTTTCCGTTGACACAGGCATCGGCTTTTTTGACCATATGTTAAACGCTTTTGCTACTCACGGCGGCTTTGGTCTTGAGCTTACAGTCAAGGGCGACCTTGAGGTGGACGAGCATCACACAATTGAGGATACGGGAATTGTGCTTGGCAAAGCCTTTTCAAATGCACTTGGAGATAAATCCTCAATCGACCGTTTCGGCAGCTTTTATGTTCCTATGGACGAAGCTCTTGCATTTGCTTCTGTTGACATAAGCGGCAGACCGTATCTTGTATTTGACGCAGATTTTCCACAGTGCAGATGCGGCGGATATGACTGCTCAATGACGGTTGAGTTTATGAGAGCCTTTGCATACAATGCAGGAATAACGCTTCATCTTAAGGCTCTTTACGGTGATAACTCACACCACATCACCGAAGCATTATACAAGGCACTTGCTCACAGCTTAAAGCTTGCCGTTAAGCAGAACGCCACAAACAAACCTCTTTCTACAAAGGGAGTGTTATAATGATTATTTTACCTGCAATTGACATTAAGGACGGCAATTGCGTTCGTCTGTTCAAGGGTGACTACGCAACTGTTGAAAAGGTCGCAGAATCTCCGTATATTGCGGCTCAGCGTTTCGCAGATTCTGGTGCAGAATGGATGCATATGGTTGACCTTGACGGTGCAAAGGATGCAAAGCTCGTAAACGCTGATTTGATTGCTGATGTTGCAAAATCCTCAGGACTTCGTGTTGAGGTCGGCGGCGGTATTCGTGATATAAATGCAGTAGAGTATTACCTTTCAAGAGGAATTGACAGGGTAATTTTAGGCTCAGCCGCAGTAAAGGATCAGCAGTTTGTCGTTGATGCCGTTAAGAATTTCGGTGACAGAATTATTGTAGGTATCGACGCAAAGGACGGTATGGTAAGAGCCGAGGGCTGGATTGACAGCTCAGACATTAACTACATTGAGCTTGCAAAGCGTATGGAGGATGTCGGTGTAAAAACGATTGTGTTTACCGATATTGACCAGGACGGTACGCTCGCAGGGCCAAATCTGAAACAGCTTGACGATTTGGTGCATCAGGTTAGCTGTAATGTTATTGCAAGCGGAGGCATAGCCGTTCTGAAAGACATAATAAATCTTGCAGAGCTTGATGTTTACGGTGCAATCAGCGGTAAGGCTATCTATTCGGGCAAGCTTGATTTAAGGCTTGCAATTCAGATGACAAGAAAAATATAGGTTGAGTTATGAATTTTGATATTTACTTTAAAAAATCCGACCTTATCCCTGCGATAATACAGGAAGATTCAACGGGTGAGGTTTTGATGCTTGCATATATGAACCGTGAGAGTATGCAGAAAACCTTTGAAACAGGGTATACCTGGTTCTGGTCAAGGAGCAGACAGGAGCTTTGGAACAAGGGAGCAACTTCTGGTCATTTGCAAAAGGTAGTAGGCATCTGCGCTGACTGCGATGATGATACCTTGCTTATCAGGGTTGAGCAGACCGGTGCAGCCTGTCATACAGGCAGCCACTCCTGCTTTTTTAAAAAATTAAAATAAGAGGTATGAGGATATGAACGACAGAGAAATTCTTGCAGCTTTATATGCTACGGTGGAAAACAGACGAGATAACCCCAAGGAGGGCTCATACACCTGCTATCTTCTTGAAAAAGGGCTTGACAAAATTCTCAAGAAGGTTGGCGAGGAATGCAGTGAAACTATTATTGCTGCGAAAAACGGTGATAACAGCGAAACTGTGTATGAGATTGCCGATTTAATTTATCATCTCACTGTAATGATGGTACAGCAGGGAATCCCGCTTGAGGATGTTCTGGCTGAGCTTGACAAGAGAAGTGAAAAAACAGGCAATCTTAAAAAGTTCCATGTTGTAGATAAAAACAGCTAAGTCGAGCAGTTTCCAAAAAACAAAAGCCCTATGACAAAAGTCATAGGGCTTTAAATAAAACTATGTAACTTTATGCGTGAGCAGGAACGAATTTTGAAACAGCAGATTTAAAGGAGTCGTCCGGCTCATTTTCAAGCAAAAGCTCCATTGGCTTTGTAACATCAATGGAGAAAACTCCGATAATCGAGTGAGCGTCAACTGTGTATTCTCCGCTTTTTAACATCATAAGCTGGTCGGGAAAGTTTGCAAGCGTTTCAAAAATCTCAAGAAGTCCTGATTTGTTTTTTGCGGTTATCGGCATAGAAAACATAGAAATCACCTCAAGTTATTAATCACTAAGTAATATATTATCATTAAATTTTATGATAATCAATGATTATATATGAATTTTTATAATTTCAACTATTTGTATAAAAAAGGGAGATACTCTGATGAATTTTAATATAGTTACACTTGGCTGTAAGGTCAATCAATATGAGTCGCAGGCGATGCGTGAGGCTATGCTGAAAAATGGTTATATTTTATCAGATGACAAGGAGAAAGCAGATATAACCATAATAAACAGCTGTACCGTAACATCTGTCAGCGATGCAAAAAACAGAAAGGTAATCAGCAGAGTTCGCAGAGCAAATCCCGACGGAATAATTGTTCTCACAGGCTGTATGCCGCAGGCATTTCCCGATGACGACGCAAACTTCAAGGGCTGTGACATTGTTCTCGGCAATGCAAAGCGTAATGAGCTTATCCCTGCACTTGAAAACTATCTCAGCAGTCATTGCGGCTTCGTAAGCATCTCCGAGCATCCTGCAAAGAACGAAGTATTTGAAAATCATTCTGTTTCGGCTCTCGGAGAGCACACAAGAGCCTTTATAAAAATTGAGGACGGCTGTAACAGGTTTTGCTCCTACTGCATTATTCCGTATGCAAGGGGCAGGGTGAGGTCAAAGCCGCTTGACAGCCTTAAAACGGAAATTGAAAGCGTTGCTCTCAACGGATACAAGGAGGTTGTTCTGGTAGGTATTAACCTTTCTGCTTACGGATTGGGAGAGGATTTTGACCTTGCAGACGCTGTCGAGTGTGCCTGCTCGGTTGACGGAATTGAAAGAGTGCGCCTCGGCTCAATTGAGCCTGAACAGATGGACGATGAGATGATTTCAAGGCTTGCAAAGCAGGAGAAGTTTTGCCCTCAAATCCACCTTTCACTTCAAAGCGGCTGTGACAAAACACTCAAGGCGATGAACAGAAATTATAACTCAGCAGAGTATGCCGCAATTGTTGCAAATCTGAGAAAGGCTTTTGATAATTCCTCAATGACTACCGATGTGATGGTCGGCTTTGCTGGGGAGAGCGAGGAGGATTTCAAGGCTTCAATGGACTTCGTCAGAAGCATAGGTTTTGCAAAGGTTCATGTTTTTCCGTATTCACAGCGCAGAGGAACAAAGGCGGCTGATGCACCGAATCAGGTTAATCCTGCCGAAAAGGACAGACGAGCAGCAATTATGGGAGAGCTTGTTGAAATTTCACGCTACGAATTTCTTTGCTCACAGGTCGGAAAAATTGAAAGCGTGTTGTTTGAGCGTATCCGTCACGGCTTTCTCGAGGGATATACAAAGAATTACACTCCCGTTCACATTTCTTCGCAGGATTCCTCACTGTGCGGAACAATTGCTGATGTAAGACTTGTGTCGGCTGAAAAGGACTTCTGTGTCGGAGAATTAGTGTAGTTGATTGCGTAAATTCTGCATTTCCTCACGGCATTTGCTGTCAACAATGCTCTGGTAGCTGTATAGTATAAAGCCTTCGGCTCGGTTGTCATTTTTGATTATCTTGTATTCCTCAGCGAGAATATCGTTTGAGTCTGCCCAGGTGCCGTTGTCGCTGTCACTTCCTGCCTTGTAACCTGCAAGACCGACATACAGTTTTACATTCTTATCAAAGTCAAGCTTGTTCCAGCTATTTAGCGACTCTTCAAAGGTCAGGGCAGGATTGTCTATGCTGAAATAAATCTGCGGAGCAATGTAATCGACAAAGCCGCTGACAGTGCACCAGGTCTTAACATCGGCATACAGCTTTTTATTGTTGTCAATATTGCCCTGCGGAGAAATTCCGAAAGCAACTTCTTTTCCGAGAGAGTGTACGGCCCTGTAGGTCTGACAAATCAGCATATTTACATTAGCCTTTCGCCAGCTTTCAAGATTTATACTGTTTTTTTCACCGACAGAGGAAACATATTTTTCATAGCTCTCTTTGTCGGCTTCTCCGATGTTTTCGGGATAAAAGTAATCATCAAACTGTATTCCCGAAATGTCATAATTTTTTACAATTTCGGCAACGCCGTTGACGATAAGCTGTCTAGCTTCCTCATTTGACGGATCGAGGATAATTCCTCCGTCTGTTTCAAGTCCGATTTTCTTGTTTTTAGAGTACGGGTTGTCTGATGAAAGCTCATTCGGAGTTTTGTTGAGCGTGACTCTGTATGGATTTATCCAGGCGTGGAGTTGCATTCCGTAGCTTTTGCTTATTTCAACCATTACTTTCAGAGGGTCATA
>CALZCU010000044.1 GCA_945632055.1 uncultured Ruminococcus sp.
CCTCTGTGGGAGCTTCTGTGGGAGCTTCTGTAGGAGCCTCTGTGGGAGCTTCTGTTGTGGGTTCATCAGGTGTAGCAGGTGAAGTAGGATCAGTGGGAGCTACTGTTGTGGGTTCATCAGGTGATGAAGGAGTACCAACAGGAGTAATGTTTACTACAAATTTTGCGCCCTTCTTTGTTGCATAGTCGAAGTTTGTGAGGTCGATTCTGAGCTCTACATCTGCAAGATCGTCAGTTACTTCAACAATAATATCCTGCTGACCGTTGTAAACTGCGTCTGACCATACACCTGAGCCTTCGAATACGCCGCCCCAGCTTTCTGCCCAACCGGTTTTATCACCGTTTGCTACAAATTTAGCAGTATATTCAAATGCTTCAATATCCTTAAATGTGATTGAGTAGATACCGTCAGCAAGCTTTGTCATAAGGTTTTCATCTGCTGCAGGTTTCCAATCAATACCGTTCATCCAGTTTCCTGATAACGGGTCACCGTTACCAACTGCACGCATTGACTCAACTACGAGCTCTGTTACAAACTCAACGCCTGTACCTGTTACTGTGATTTCCTTTGTTTCGGGATTGAATGTTACTGTTACATCGCAAACTTCTGTGATATTGAACTTTACATTATCTTCGCCGCCGTCTACGCCATACCAGCTCTGTGTTTCACCGATATTCTCAACAACCTTAAGCTCACGAGATGCGCCAACTGCTGCATTAGAAAATACTAATGAATATGTGCCGTCATCGTTCTTGGACATTACATTTACAGGAGCTTCTAAAGGATTACCGTTCCAGAGAATGTCGTTGCAGAGTTCTTTTGAACCTGCTACTACATATACGGGATCTGCAACAGGAGTTGTTGTAGGCTCTTCTGTTGTAGGAGCTTCTGTTGTCTCCTCTGTAGGAGCTACAGTTGTCTCTTCTGTGGGAGCTGCTGTTGTTTCCTCTGTGGGTTCAGCTGTTGTCTCTTCTGTAGGAGCTACAGTTGTTTCCTCTGTAGGAGCTTCTGTTGTTTCGGGAGCTGTTGTTGCAGGCTCAACCTTTTCAATTGTCAGAGCAGTACCGTTTGCAGCACCGTCAGCAATTGAGAGTCTGTATAAGCCTTCAAACTTCTCTGTAATATTACTCTTTTCAGGACCGTCTTCGCCGTTACCAAAGCTTACATCCCAATTGCCGTTTGCACGAGCCTTGAAGAAGTTGTTTTTGCCTGTAAATTCAATCTCAACACTCCATACGCCGTCTGCATATGTAAAGGGATGAGAATCGTTATTCCAATCGCCGCTGCCGTCTACTGTACCGATAAGAGCAACGCTCTCGAATACTTTTGCGGGAGCTTCTGTTGTCTCTTCTGTGGGAGCAGCTGTTGTTTCCTCTGTGGGAACAGCTGTTGTATCCTCTGTGGGAGCTGTTGGCTCTTCACCAAGGTATTCGCCGCAGTGTGACTCTGCAGGATTAGGAATTCCGGCAACAAATATCTGAATATATGTTGCGTCTTTAATATTGATTTCGCTGTTAAAATCAACATTTGCAGCTAAAAGTGCATCACCTGTGAGTTCTGATGCACCTGCAATGTGACGCTGAATTGCTGTTGCATCTTTGATGTTGATTTCACCATTCAAATCAACATCGCCAACAAGAATTCTGCCTGAGTTATCGGGAGGATAATTTTCGCTTTCTGCTGCTGAAGCAGGTAATGATGAAACAAGACAAGTGCTTACAATCATCATAAATGTTAAAACAACAGATAAGCTTTTTAAGAATTTCTTTTTCATTTCTATAAATCCTTTCAAAACTTAAATTTAGTTTTATTTAAACAGCCAAAAGCCGTTTAATTAACCTTTGCTTTATACTACTGCTTTGCAACTGATTAAATCAAATGACAGCCTCCTCAAATAAAATTTGTTGTATTCAGTATAAAAAGCAAGGATTAATTACCTAACTTCAAGACCATAGATTGTATATAATTCTACAATATATGGTATTTACATAAAAGATTATATCAATAAAAATAAAAAAAATCAAGTGTTTAGATATATTTTTTTGTGAACATATTACAGAAATAGTACAATTTCACAAAAATAAAATGGAAATTGTTTCATAATAACCAAAAATAAATTTTTTAAATTTCTTAAAAAACATATAAATTTGTAAAATGATACTCAAGGCTGTAATCTGCTATACTGTTACAAGGCTTCCTAAGTGTACGGAATAAATTATACATTCCGAAACAGGCATTTCTGTGGACTGCTCCATTGCGATTTTGTATAGGTCAAGCTGTTTTTTATACAATTCCTTAAGCTTTGAAATGTCCTTCACCCTGTCGGTTTTATAGTCCACAATGACAAGACTTCCGTTTTCTTCAAATGCTAGATCAACTGCACCCTGCAAAATTATTTCGGCATCGGATTCAATTGATTTGTACTCATCAAAAACGAGCGAGGGCTTTATTTTAACAGAAAACTGCTCTTCTCTGAGAACACAGGGTGAATTAATTAT
This sequence comes from uncultured Ruminococcus sp., assembly GCA_945632055.1. Classification (GTDB taxonomy): domain Bacteria; phylum Bacillota; class Clostridia; order Oscillospirales; family Acutalibacteraceae; genus Ruminococcoides. The sequence continues at coordinate 2,499 of CALZCU010000044.1, forward strand.
TCGCTTTATTAGCTCTGAGTTAATTAACGCTTTGAGTTTGTCAGCATCAATAAGCTCCGCTTCCTCTTTTGTCAGCCTGCCGACAGACAACAGCCGTTCAAGCTCCTTTGAAAAGTCCTGCCTTGCATTTGCAAAATCACAGTACTGTAAAAATCTGTGGTGAGCAGAGCCTCTCTGAGTTGCCATTGCCGATTCATTGTTGAGAAAAGCAGGCTTTAGGAATACCTTTTCAAAATAATCATCATTGCCCCGGTGTGCAACCTCCGAAGCACTCACCTTTTGGGGAAGCGACATTATTTCGGCATTTTTATATTTAAAGGAAAGGTTTTCTTTTAAAAGCTGTGCGTAATCAAAGCTGTCCTCACTGCTCAATGCTTCAAGTAATGACTGAGTTTCTGAAGTATCATCAGATGAAACAAAAATTTCAGACTCTTTATCAATCAGTTGGAAATGCCATCTTGATGCGTCTTGCCCCATAATCGGCTCGGCAGACGGATTGACATGCCTACGCAGGTCATTAAGTGACGGATGAACAAGTGCAGTGAGGAAAATCCAGTCGGCTATGCAGTTGCATCTTACAACAGAGTAAGGCTCAATCAGCCTTCCGAACACTATTTTTGAACAGAGGTTTTCAAGATATTTTTGCGTTCCCTTTTTTGAAGCGACAACAATCAGCTTTTCTCTTGCACGAGTTAGGGCAACATAGAGAACTCTCAGCTCCTCAGCTGTTTCGTTGCGTGATATTTCGATTTCAACGGCAAGCCGAGGCAGAGTGTTATATCTGCAAAGCCCCTCGGTTTTCTTAATGCCAAGACCTGCTGTGCTGTCAACAAGAACATCTGAGCGCAAGTCGGATTTATTGAATTGGCGGGCGGTATCAGCCAGAAAACAGACAGGATATTCAAGTCCCTTTGAGGCGTGAATACTCAGCACACGCACTCCGTTTATTGAGTCTGAATCGCTCGCCGCTCCAGGAAGCTCGGTGCCGTTTGCAATCAGCTTGTCGACATATGAAATAAAATCGGAAAGTGTCTTGTATCCGTTTGACTCAAAGCTTCTTGCATAAATTCTTAAAAGATTCAGATTACGCTCGGGAGACTCCCCTCCCTTTATTGCAGAGGTTATTGCAGATATCGCCGTTGTATCGTATATTTTTCCGATTAAATCGTCAATTGAGCAGGTGTAGGAGTAATTTTTGAGAAGGTTAAGCTCGTCTAAAAACTCCTGTGCCTTTGAATTATTCCTTGCATACTTTTTAACGGCAGAAAAAAGATTATTATGCCGCTCGTCTGCTCGGATTTGTGCAAGCTCATCGGGAGTAAAGCCGTATATCGGACTGAACATCACCGACAACAGCGGTATGTCAAGCGTTGGATTGTCAATAACTCTGAGGAGATTCAGCACTGTTTTTATTTCCTGTGCATCAAAGGAATTTTCCTTGCTTTCGCTGAATGCAGGAATACCGCAGTCAATCAGGGTTTTTACATAGGTTTTGGCTGAGGATTTCGGACTTCGCATTATTACGGCAAAGTCGCCGTAGGTTGCCTTTCGCTGAGTATCTCCGTCCTTTACGGTGAAGCCGCTTTTGAGCATTGAATGGATTTTGTTTGCAATAAAGCGTGCTTCAATCTCTGCTGAATCGTAATCTTCAAAGGTTGATTTTTCTATTAAAGAAATTTCAAAATCACAGGAAGTGCTTTCGGGGTATGCAGCACCGACATTAAGCAAATCGTCCTTGGTGTAATCCATCTGGGCGGCTTGCTTTGTCATCAGATGAGAAAAGATGAAATTAACTGCATCGCAGACCTCTTTTCTGCTTCTGAAATTCTTGTCGAGAATTATAGTTGCTGGATAGGACGGATTGTCCTCGTCAAATTTTGCGTAGGAATTTTTGCGCTCAATGAAAATCTGAGGCTTTGCCTGTCTGAAGCCGTAGATGCTCTGCTTGACATCACCTACTGCAAAAAGGTTACTTTCATCCTTGCTCGCACATTTGAAAATCAAATCCTGAACATCGTTGACATCCTGAAATTCGTCGACCATAACAGCATCATAGCGGTTGGAAATTTCATAGGCAACAGGTGATTTTTTGTAGCCGTTCTTGCTCGGCTGAGCAAAAAGTCTTACCGTCAGAAGCTCAATATCTGAAAAAGACAGGACATTTTTCTTGCTTTTCAATGCGTCAAGCTCTGAAATGTATTCACGCACAAGGTCGAACAGAGTTGAAACAAGAGCCTGAAGATCTCTCATTTCGCTGAGAACTTCGTTTTCGTTTTTGTCAAAATACTGCTGAATTGATTTTATTGCAGACTTAACCTCATCTCTGTTGGCAGCTATTGCAAGCTTTATCGGGTCATCCTTGTAGCCCTTCGGAGCAGTCAGCCGTCCTGCTGAAAACTGAAAGGCGGCTTTCTGCATTTCGTCCCACACGCTTCCGTGAAGCTTTTCAAGCAGATTGTTGAGATAAGCAAGGTCGTCTTCAAGCCTTGCAGAAAATGCCTTTTCAAGCTTTTCATCCTTTTCAAGCAGGCTGATTGAATTTTGCGTCAGGTTGACTGCGTGATGCACTGTTGTGAGGGTATAGTCAATTATTATTTTGCCCCAGATTGAATTTGCCACAGAGGTTTCTCCGTAGCTTGAGAGCATCTCGTCAAGCCACTTGTCGGGAAACGGCTGTGTTGAGAGAAAGGAGCAGATTTTCAGAACAGTCTGTCGGAGCTTGAAATCTCCGTTTTTGCTTGAAAAAGCGTCAAGCAGTGCGATAAATTCGCTTTTATCGGCTGAATAAAATCTATTGAAAGCAATGTCAAGCGCAGTATTCCTGAGGACATCCAATTCTCCCTCATCGGCGATTCTGAAATCTCCCGATACTCCGAGAATATGAAAATACTCACGCACAATATCTGAGCAAAAGCTGTCGATTGTAGAAATGCTTGCGGTGTATAAAAGCTGTTTTTGCTTTATCAGATGCGGGTTGTAAGGGTCGTTCTCCAACAAAGAATTGAGTGCGGCTGAGATTCTCTGTCGCATTTCAGCAGCAGCCGCCCTTGTAAATGTAACAATCAACAGCCTGTCAACATCAATCGGATTGTCGTTTCTTGTGATAAGATTGATTACCCTTTCTACAAGCACCGCTGTTTTTCCCGAGCCTGCGGCGGCAGAAACAAGAACAGAACCGTCGGTTGCATAAATTGCATTTTTCTGCTGATTTGTCCACTGTCTGCTCAAACTACTCATCTCCCTTCTCAAGCTCTTTTTCTATTGATGCGAACACCTCGTCATTCGCAACATCAAATGTATTTCTTGAATCGCTTATGCGATATGCGCAAACGCTGTCATATGGGCAGTATTCGCAGGCATCGTGCGCTCCCTTTGTCGGCGAAGCCTCAATTTTTCCGCCGTAAAGCTCCTTGCCCATTGAAATGACGATTGAATCGAGCTTTTTGAATATCTGACCAAACTGTTCAAGACTTGCAAGACTGCGAGTTGACACAGGTGAGTCGAGCTTTATTTTTACGGGAATGTACTTGCCTGTTCCCGATTTATCCATACCCTTTACAACTGTTACATCATCGAGAATAAGTCCGTTCATTTTCAGAGCACTGTCGATTGAAGAGGAAATTTCTTCATCAGAAAGCCTTTTATCAGCCGAAACAATCGGAACAGTCGCAGGCATATAGAGTATACCCGACGGCACTGCTTCTCCGTATTTTTCATTACCGTTGAGCTTGATTGAATAAAGATACAACAGCATTTGAAGATTAAGTCCGTAGAGAATGTCCGACAGCTTAAACTGCTTTGTTCCCGTCTTGTAGTCAATTATACGGATATACTTTTCTCCGTCATTCTCCATTACATCAACCCTGTCAACACTGCCGCAGACTGCAATTTTGTGGCCGTCAGGCAGATTTACGGTGTATGCAGGAATATCCTTTCCGATTTTCAGCTCGCAGTCGGAAAGGGAGAAATCGCTCTGTGAAAGCTCGTCTACAATATGCTTTAAAAGAATAAAAACATTTTCGGAAAGTGTTTTCAGTCTGTAGAGAAAGGCTTTTGAAAGGCTTTCTGCTCCGCCGAAATATTCCTCGGAATAATCACTCAGTATTGAATTTATAAAGGATTTTAGCTGTTCATCGCTCATTGAAGCGTATTCATTCTTGCCAAACTCTGTAAAAAATCTTTCAAGAATAAAATGAACGAGCGTTCCGTACTCCATCGGGTTAATCTCAGCCCTGCGAAGCTCACGCACATTGAGTCCGTAGTTGCAGAAGTACGCAAATTTGCAAAGGCTGAACTTTTCAATCTGAGAAGCAGAAAGGCGCAAATCGTTTCCAAAAAGCCGCTCTGCATTTTCGGAGTTTTCTATTCTAAAGGGTGAGCGGTCTGTTGAACGCTTAACAGCCTTGCTTTTTGCACAGTAGTGTGTATTATTTGCAAAAAACTCCTCCAAACCCTTAAGTCCTCTGCTGTTCTGAGCAAGCGAGCGTGAGTATTCCTCAAATGCAGGCTGAACAGCGCACATCACATCTTTTTTGCGGTTATAATCTGCCTTATCCGTCATAACTGCGTTAGGAAATGCTCTGTGTACTTCCTCAAAAATCACAGACGGATTGTAGGGCGAGCCGAGCAAATCGGCAGTCGGATATGAAATATACAGCTTCTCTGAC
>CALZCU010000045.1 GCA_945632055.1 uncultured Ruminococcus sp.
TTTCATTTTCGGCTGTCTGGAGGAAAAGTGCCGCTATCTGCTCATAACCTGCTTTTTTTGCTACGCTCGCAAAGTATGTATACTTGTTTCTTGCCTGAGATTCACCGGCAAATGCTTCCCAAAGATTTTTTTCGGTTTTTGTTCCTGCATAAGGATTTTTAGTGGGAGCATCCTCAATTTTTACAAACTTGTTTGCAGGCTGCTTGCATACTGGACAAGTAAAATCATCGGGCATAGGACCCTCGTGAACATGACCGCATACAGAACATTTCCATTTTTCCATAACTTTTACCTCTTTCTTTGTAGTATTTTCATTAAATTTTAATGTTGCAAGTAAAGAATCCACCATATCAGTCGGTATGTCGGGATATACTTTTATGGATTCCAAAAACTCTTTTGTATTTGCACTCTGAGGGAGCATATAGCCTGCCTCACGGCATAAATCCTCCGCCATAAGTCGGGACGATTTCGCAACAGCCTTCGACAGAACATCAGGCAGCTGCGAAGCGATATTATCTGCGTCTGCCTTGCTTTGAACGAGAGCACGCAAAGCCTCAATTACCTTATCGTCTTTTGGCTGCTGTGGAGGCAATTCCTTTGGCATCATAGAAATTGCTCCCGACGGACAAGCCTTTGCACAATCACCGCACCCGATACACTTATCTATATCAATTATGCTGTTTTCGGTATCGGTAGCACCGGTAGGGCAAACATAAAGGCAAAGGCAGTCTTTAGTACAAAGCCTTAAATTTCGTACTGCATAATTGTCTGCCATTATTTCGCACCTCCTTCAATCTTTTCAAATTTCCATGACGGTACTTTGCATACAGGACACTGCTCCGGGGGAGCATCGCCTACGAATACAAATCCGCATACAGTGCAAACATATACTCCCGTATTTTCAAGCATTTTATCTCCCTCTGTCTGATAGCGTGCAAGAAGCGACTGTAACATTCTCGTCACCTTTTCAGCCCATACCTGACAGCGAAGCGCTCCACGGTCGTGTTGTTCATTTGCCACGGCATTACCGTAAGGAAATCCAACCGAAAGGTCTTTTTCAATCAGCTCAAGCAATTTTTCGGTATTTGCCTCGTTAACAGGCATTGCTTTGGAACGGAAAAAATCTGCGAGTTTCTTGAAGTTTTCGCTTTCTTTCGGCATATACTGTTTTTCACAGCCTCGGGCGAGATTGGAGCAGATAATGCTCATTTCCATTGCTGATAATTCTTTTTCCGTATGGGGCTTTTCAAGAATGCTTTCGGATTGTTTAGCTGTGTCGTCTTTCAGCTTGAACGCATCCTTGCCAGCACCGCAAAGCGGACACTTGAAATCATCGGGCAATTCGCCATCGGTTTTATGAACATATCCACAAACCGAACAAACATATTACTTCATATAACGACCTCCTTTTATTAGATAATATCACATAATGGAATTAAATTCAGTGATTTTGTCACATTTTCCGGATTTACCTCCAACACAATGCATTTATCTTAAAAGATATTGACAAATGAAAGAAAATATGTTATAATCAACTATAGTCGGAAACGGAGGAGATAATATGCCAAGGCCTCAGCGCTGCCGAAGAGTATGCGAAGAACCGGAATTCAACTCATTTTCTCCGGATGGGGTATCTAATACTACTTGTATCACGCTCACGGTTGACGAATATGAGGTTATTCGCCTTGTTGACCTTGAACAGCTTAATCACGCTCAGGCAGCCGAAAAAATGAACATATCCCGACCTACCGCAACGGAAATATACAATACTGCAAGAATAAAAATTGCAGACTGTATTGTAAACGGCAAAAGACTTGTTGTTTCCGGAGGAAATTACAGCCTGTGCACCGGCGGTATCTGCGGAAAACAATGCAGAAAACAGAAATTTTCCATTGTTTGTAGTGAGAAAGGAAATGATATTATGAGAATTGCAGTCACTTATGAAAACGGACAGATTTTTCAGCACTTCGGTCATACCGAAGAATTCAAAATCTATGATGTAGCCGATGGTAAAATTATAAGCTCCGCGGTCGTATCAACAATGGGAAACGGTCACGGCGCACTTGCAGGATTTCTTTCCGTCAATAAGGTCGATGTGCTTATTTGCGGAGGCATAGGGGGCGGTGCGCAGACCGCTCTTGCACAGTCAGAAATCAAGCTTTACGGCGGCGTAAGCGGTGACGCAGACGAAGCGGTAAACGCACTTCTTAACGGAACACTCGGGTATAATCCCGATGTAAAATGCAGTCATCACAGCCATGAGCACAACGAAAGCGCTCACAGCTGCGGTTCACATGGCTGCGGTAATCACGGCTGTCATTAAATAATTATTTTGAAAGGCAGGAATTTCTATGAAGAAGTATGTGTGCGACGCTTGCGGCTGGGTTTATGATGAGGAACTGGGTGCGCCCGAATTAGGTATTGCTCCCGGAACAAAATTTGAAGATTTGCCCGATGACTTTGAATGTCCTCTTTGCTCAGTAGGCAAGGATATGTTCAGCGAAGAAGCATAAGGAGGTTTTTTATGGAACAGAAGTTTTATATTTGCGAGCACTGCGGAAAAATCATTGCAGTTGTAAAGGAAAGCGGCGTTCCCGTTATGTGCTGCGGTCAGAAAATGAAGGAGATTATTCCCGGGACTACTGAAGCAGCAACCGAAAAGCATATCCCTGTTTATACTGTTGAAAACAATATCGTTAAAGTCAATGTCGGAGAAGTTGCACACCCTATGCTCTCCGAACACTATATTGAATGGGTTTCTGTACAGACAAAGCAGGGCAATCAGAGAAAGCAGCTTGTACCCGGAGCTGCTCCCGAGGTATGCTTTGCCATTTGCGAGGGCGACGATGTTGAGGCAGTATATGCGTACTGCAATCTGCACGGTTTGTGGAAAGCCTGATTAATACAACAAAAAGGCGGCAAAGGGATAATTCCTGCCGCCTTTAATGTTATTCGGTTATCATTATACCGTTTCTCCCTTATATGCGCTTATTCCGCCTATATCGTGAACATCGGTGTAGCCTTTGCCTTTCAGGAAAGCAGCTGCCCGTGCGCTTCTGCCGCCGCTCAGGCAATGAACATAAAGAGGAGTAGCTTTGTTGGTGATTATCTGAACAATGCTTTCAAGGTTTCCGAGAGGAATATTCATACTGCCATCAATATGGTATTCGCTGTATTCATCGGCAGTCCTGACATCAAGAAGAATTGCTCCTTTTGTATTTCTCCATTCATTCACTCCCGAATTTATATCCTTATGATTAAATAATCCCATAAACATATTATTCACATCCTTTCTTTTGTGTATCTTTATTATATTGTATTACAGAGGGATTTTCAGTAATCAAATCACCAAACAGGAGGTGTGCTCATGCGCATAACTGCTCTTGCCGAAAACACATCGGTCAGCGATAATTTCGGTGCCGAACACGGTTTGTCGCTGTACATAGAAACCGATAAACACAATATTCTCTTTGATATGGGACAGACAGCGCTTTTTTCGGAAAATGCGGAAAAGCTCAGAATCGACCTGTCAATGGTGGATATTGCCGTGCTTTCTCACGGTCATTATGACCACGGCGGAGGACTTAAAAAGTTCCTCTCCATAAATGATAAAGCTCCCGTATATATAAACCGCTATGCCTTTGAGCCGCATTATAACGGAAAAGAAAAATACATCGGTCTTGACATTTCATTGCAGGATAATGAGCGTATCATTTTCACAGACGATTTTTATGAAATCGGACAAGGACTTACACTTCACTCCTGCAATGACCGTCCGAAGAATATAGAGCTTGGCAGCCTCGGGCTGAATATGCTGATAAATGACAGACTTCTTCCCGATGATTTTCGTCATGAGCAGTACCTACTTATTGAGGAAAACGGCAGAAGAATACTTATCAGCGGCTGCTCCCACAAGGGTATTCTGAACATCGCAGAATGGTTTAAGCCCGATGTTCTTGTGGGAGGCCTCCACTTTTCAAAGCTGCCGCTTGATGATACGCTTAAAGGCTATGCAGATTTCCTCAATGGCTTTGCTACCGAATATTACACCTGTCATTGTACCGGCACAGAACAGTTTGCCTTTATGAAGAAATATATTAAAAAGTTCAGCTATCTTTCCACAGGAGAAAGCATTGTAGTATAGGCAGATTATCGGCATTCGGTACAGATATATTCCGGAACAGTACGTTCATTCATCGCAGACTCATAAAGACGCCAGCCGCCTGCAAGGTTATAGCAGTCAAAACCGTTTCCCGCAAGAATACAGCAGGCGATATAACTGCGAAGCCCCGAATGACAATGAACATACACAGGCTTGTCCTTTGGAAGTTCATTTATCCGCTTACGGAGGGAATCAAGGGGAATGTGCGTAAATCCGTCAATATGACCTCTTGTTCTTTCGGTTGCGGTACGAACATCGAGAAGCGTAACGCTGCCGTCACGAGGCAGACTTTCAACATCGTGCCAGAAAAACTGCTTTACTCTTCCCGAAATAATGTTTTCAGCCACAAATCCTGCCATATTAACAGGGTCTTTTGCCGAACCGTAAGGCGGCGCATAACAAAGCTCAAGTTCTGCGAGGTCTGTCACCTTTGCGCCGAAGCGGATAGCTGATGCTATGACGTCCATTCGCTTGTCAACGCCGTCAAAGCCGACAATCTGTGCACCGATAATTTTCAGCGTTTTCTTGTCCCAGAGAATTTTCACGGACATCATATTGCCGCCGGGATAATATGACGCGTGAGAGGCGGAATATGTGTAGATTTTATCAAAGTCAATACCTGCGGCTTCTGCACTTTTTTCATTAAGTCCTGTCGTGGCAACAGTCATGTCAAATAGTTTCAGAACAGCCGAGCCTTGCGTTCCCTTGTATTCTGAGTCAAAACCTGCAATATTATCTGCCGCAATTCGTCCCTGTTTATTTGCAGGACCTGCAAGAGGAATGAATGCAGCAGCTTTGGTGACATAATTGTTAACCTCAACAGCGTCGCCAACGGCAAATATATTCGGAATATTGGTTCTCATTCTGCTGTCAACAACAATACTGCCCCGTGAGTTCAATGCAATACCGCAATCCTTGGCAAGCGATGTTTCGGGGCGAACACCAACGGACATTATCACCATATCGGCTGATATTTCACCGTTCCGAAAAAATATCTTACCGCCGTCTATTGCCTTTACACCGTTGTTAAGGTATAGTCTGATACCCTTTTCTTTGATATAACGATGGACATCTGCCGCCATATCAAAATCAAGGGGCGCAATCAGGTGGTCTGCAAGCTCAACGATGGACACCTCAAGTCCTGCTTTTGCAAGATTTTCAGCCATTTCAACGCCGATATATCCACCGCCGACAACAACAGCCGATTTAGGCTCAGTTGTTTCAATATAGCTTTTTATTTTCAGCGTATCGGGAATATTCCTGAGAGTAAAAACATTATCACCATCAATCCCCACGATGTTCGGCTTTATGGGTTCGGCACCGGGGGAAAGAATAAGGTTGTCATAGCCTTCTTCATATGTTGTTCCTGTATTGAGATTTTTTACAGTTACCGTTTTGGTATCGGGTGATATTTTTATTGCTTCGCTGAAAACACGAACATCAATATTGAATCTCGCCTTAAAACTTGATGGTGTCTGGAGTGTCAGCATTTTTCTGTCGGTAATCTCACCGCCGATAAAATATGGAAGTCCGCAGTTGGCAAAGGAGATAAATTCTCCTCTTTCGAGAATGATTATCTCTGCGGCTTCATCAAGTCTTCTGAGCCTTGCTGCAGCCGATGCACCGCCTGCAACTCCGCCGATAATAATTGTTTTCATACAAATACCTCTTTTCTGAAAGGATAGATTTTTATGGTTGAAACCGATTTTGAATCCGTATATAAAGAAGCCTTTCCATTCTGGGAGGATATAACCGAAGCTGAACGGGAGCATATTTGCAGTAATTCTTTGGAAAAGAATTATCAAAAAGACACAAATATTCACGACAGCTCGGAGTGCTCGGGAGTGATATTTGTCCGTTCCGGATGTCTGCGGGTATATATGATGTCCGATAACGGAAAGGATATCACACTTTACCGCTTGCATAGCGGCGACATGTGTATGCTGTCTGCCTCATGCGTGTTAAAGACGATAACCTTTGATGTGTTTGTTGATGCAGAGGAGGACAGCTGTTGCTATACGATAAGCGGTCCTGCATTTATGAAGATAAGCGATAATAATCCGAAAGTAAGAATTTTTGCTCTCGAAACTGCTGTAAGCCGTTTTTCCGATGTTATGTGGGTAATGCAGCAGATACTGTTTATGAGTATGGATAAAAGACTTGCTATTTTTCTTCTCGACGAGTCATCAAGAACGAACTCGGATATAATCCCTTTCACTCACGAGCAGATAGCAAGGTATATGGGTTCTGCCCGTGAGGTTGTATCCCGTATGCTGAAATATTTTGCAAATGAAGGGTTTGTCGAGGTTTCCCGTAAGGGAGTCAAGCTTCTTGACAAGAAAAGATTGCGTGAACTAACTCTCTAACATAGCAAGTATCTTCTGTTTTGGTTTTGCCCCCACAGACTGAGCGGCAATTTTTCCATTTTTCAGAACAACAAGCGTCGGAATACTTACAATGCCGAATGCTTGTGCAATCTCAGGCTCGCTGTCAACGTTTATCTTGCCCACAAGGTACAGCGGATTTTCTTCAGCGATTTGTTCTACCAAGGGAGATACCATACGGCACGGACCGCACCAATCAGCATAAAAATCAAGAAGAACAGGCTTGTCGCTGTTTTTTATCTGCTCAAAATTATTCATAGTAACATTAAGTGCTGACATATTTCATACTTCCTTTCCTAGTTTATATCTATATTTTACCCGAAAAGAAATTGATTTTCAGTAACTTTGTCACATTATTTATGATTTGGATAGAATACGATCACAAGTGTCAGCATAAGCAAAAGAAGGAAAGCTGTAAGATGTAGCCTACGGCATAGATTGGGGTGGTAAAGGCGACCACAAGCCGAGGCACTCGCCAAATTCCCATAAGTCGAGCAGTTACTGAAACAACAAACGACTAAAGACAGCTTGTCTTTGGTCGTTTTCTATTTAAGGAGAACACAATATAATACCCACAACTTGATATTTGCAAGGTGCT
>CALZCU010000046.1 GCA_945632055.1 uncultured Ruminococcus sp.
GATTATATCCGCCGTGGTCACATCCAAGTGCTATCATTGTTTAACCCCCATCTTCTTGTTAAGCTCTCTCTGCGCCTGCGGCAGTCTTAGGTAAACGGGCATAAGCTGTTGAGCGGTGAGCTTTTCACCCTGCTTAAGCTTTTCAAATGCCGCATACGCAACTGACGAGGCTGTCTGAACTCTTTTATTGAACGGTGCAAGCACAACATTGTCAAGCTCTTTTCCTAAATAATTACTGCACAGAACTGCACCGTCACCGACAAGTATTATTTTTTCTTTTATGCTTTTAAGCTCCTGCTTTAAATCCGATAGTGAAAGCGCTCTGTCCTCGATCAGTCTTGTAACCTTTTCGCCCCCAACTCTGAACAGTGCATTGTAAACCTGAGAGCATCGAGCGTCCATTACTGCACAGACTATGCAGTCACAGCCGAGCATATTGTATGCCATACTGTGAAGCGTTGAAACAGAAACGCTGGGCAGATTTTTTGAAAAAGCCAAGCCCTTTACAGCCGCCACTCCGATTCTTACTCCTGTAAACGAACCGGGACCTGCGTTTACGGCTAAGGCTTCAATATCATCAATCGTGCTTCCCGTATTCTTTAAAAGCTGTTCAAGCATTGGCATAAGCGTACGGCTGTGAGTCAGCGCAGTATCTATTGAAAATTCGCCGATTAGCTTATTTTCCTCCGCAATAGCAACGGAAGCCGCCGTTGCAGAGGTATCAACAGCAAGTATTTTCACTGTATATCAACACCTTCAATCTCAAAGACTCTTTCATTGTCCGAGCCGCCCCTCGAAATGCTTATCCTGATTGCATTTTCTGGCAACGCACCCTCAATGTTTTCGCTCCATTCAATCACGAGGACACCGTTTCCGATATAATCGAAAAAGCCTGTTGAATACAAATCATCCCACGAGGTCACCCTGTACATATCGAAATGATAAATATTAAACTTGCCTTGGTATTCATTGACAAGTGCGAAGGTCGGACTTGAAACTCCGTCTGCAACGCCAAGACCTCTTGAAAGTCCTCTTGTAAAAGCAGTTTTGCCCATTCCGAGTCCGCCGAATAGGGCGATTACCTCATCTCCGTTCAGAGCCTTTGCAATTTCCTCTCCGATTCTTTCGGTATCCTCAGCAGACCTTGAAATAATCGTTTTCATATCAGAACAGACCGACAATCTTGCCGCTGCTGTCAACATCAATGCTGTAGGCGGCAGGAGTCTTTGGCAATCCGGGCATAGTCATAATATCGCCTGTGTAAACTACAACAAAGCCTGCGCCGTTTGAGAGAGTAACATTGCGTACAGTTATTTCAAAATCCTTCGGCGCTCCGAGGAGTGCAGGATTATCAGAGAGAGAATACTGAGTTTTTGCAATGCAGACGGGCAGCTTGTCTGCTCCGAGAGCTTCAACCTCTTTGATTGCTTTTTCTGCGGCGGTCGTGTAATTTACCTTTGAAGCACCGTAAATTACAGTTGCAATTTTTTCTATTTTTTCCTTTAAGGACAGGTCAAGAGAGTAAATCGGAGCAAAATCAGCAGGCTTTTCACAAGCCTCAACTACCTTTTCGGCAAGCTCAATTCCGCCCTCGCCGCCTTTTCCGAACACATTGGAAAGGGCAAAGTCAGCGCCGTTTTCACGACAATAGTTTTCAATATATTCAAGCTCCTCTTTGGTATCTGTTCCGAACTGATTGATTGCAACGATTACGGGAACACCGTACTTGCGCATATTATCAATATGAACGCCGAGGTTTACGATACCCTTTTTGAGAGCTTCAAGGTTTTCATTTGACACCTCTGATTTTGGAACACCGCCGTTGTATTTTAACGCACGACAGGTAGCCACAATTACAATTGCAGACGGTGAAAGTCCTGCGTAGCGGCACTTGATGTCAAGGAATTTTTCTGCGCCCAGATCAGAGCCGAAGCCTGCTTCGGTGATGCAGTAGTCGGCAAGCTTAAGCGCAAGCTTTGTTGCTCTTACGCTGTTACAGCCGTGGGCGATGTTTGCAAATGGACCTCCGTGCATAAGTGCAGGTGTACCCTCAAGAGTCTGAACAAGGTTAGGCTTTATTGCATCCTTTAAAAGAGCAGTCATTGCACCGTCAGCCTTAATGTCCTTTGCATAGACAGGCTCTCCCGAATAGGTGTATGCAATAAGGATTTTGCCAAGCCGTTCCTTTAAATCGTCAATATCGCTTGCAAGGCACAGTATAGCCATAACCTCAGAGGCAACAGTAATAATAAAATGATCCTCTCTGGGAACTCCGTTGACCTTGCCGCCCAAGCCTACTACAATATTTCTAAGCGCACGATCGTTCATATCAAGACAGCGCTTGATTAAAATTCTTCTCGGGTCAATCATAAGCTCATTGCCCTGCTGCATATGGTTATCAAGCATTGCACAGCAGAGGTTGTTTGCAGAAGTAATTGCGTGCATATCGCCCGTAAAGTGAAGGTTAATGTCCTCCATAGGAAGAACCTGTGCATAGCCGCCGCCTGCAGCTCCTCCCTTGATTCCGAAAACAGGTCCGAGTGACGGTTCACGAAGTGCTATTACAGCCTTCTTGCCGATTTTAGCCATTGCCTGACCAAGACCTGCCGTTGTTGTTGTTTTTCCCTCTCCTGCGGGAGTGGGGTTGATTGCTGTTACAAGGATAAGCTTTCCGTCAGGCTTACTCTGCAATCTCTCGGCAAGCTCGTCCGAGAGCTTTGCCTTATATTTGCCGTAAAATTCAAGCTCGTCCTCGGTAATTCCGATCTGAGCGGCAACTTCCTTTATTGGCAATAATTTTGCCTGCTGAGCAATTTCAATATCTGATAACATAATGACCGCACCTCCAGAAACTATAAAATTATTTATTTATATTATAACAAAACGATTAGTTTGTATTATTCTTATTTGAAAATATACTTGATATTGACGCTATATTTTAATATAATATTTATAGTTTAAAATACGAGAGGCGTTGCGTTTGAATAGATTTAAAACTGTAGGAGAATATCTAAAAAGAACAGATGTCGTGCTGTGGCTGCTCACACTCTGTGCCGTTATTTACAGTCTTTTACTGATTTCAAGTATGCAGAGGGCTGGCGAATACAGCTTTCTGAGAACGCAGACTGCGGCTGTTATTTTAGGTCTTGCGGCTTCTGCTGTGATTTCCGCCGCCGATTACCGATATTTAATTGACAAATGGTATTTGTCAGCCATAATTGCCGCTGTGCTTGCCTTGCTTGTTTTTCTGTTCGGCAGGCAGGTGACGGGTACTGATGATACAGCGTGGATTATGCTCCCGGGCGGTTTTAGTATTCAGCCGTCAGAATTGATTAAGATATGCTTTATTATTACCTTTGCCAAACATCTTTCATACCTTAAGGAAAAGGAGCTGATTGAGAGTCTTTTCGGGGTAATTACCCTCGTTATCCACGCCGCAATTCCTATGGCGGTAATACATCTCCAAGGTGATGACGGAACTGTGCTGATTTTCGGCTTTATTTTCCTTATTATGTCGTTCACCGCAGGAGGTCAGCTCCGCTCCTTTGCTATCCTCGGGGGACTGCTACTTATAAGTATTCCGCTGATTTGGAGCTTTTTTATGAATGACGAGCATCGTAACAGAATCCTTGCGCTGTTTGATATTGACGGAAATGCTATGACAAATTACGGCTGGCAGCAATATCAGGGCAAGGTGTCCGTTGCAAGCGGAGAACTTAGCGGAAGCGGATTATATAACGGCTCAAGGGTTGAATACGGAATAGTTCCCGAACAAGAAAACGATTTTATCTTTACCGTTGCCGGAGAGGAGCTTGGCTTTATCGGATGTATGCTCCTGCTCGCTGTTCTTTTCGGAATTATAATCAAGGTACTGATGAACGCAATGAGGTCGAATGATTTTCAAGGCAGGTGCATTTGCTGCGGTGTTTTTGCAACCATCGCTTCGCAGACAATAATCAATCTGGGAATGGTGCTTGGCTTCTTCCCTGTTGTCGGAATCACCCTGCCGCTGTTCAGCTCAGGCGGAACATCTGCTTTGAGTATGCTGATTTGTCTTGGATTGGTGCAAAGTGTAAGAAACCATAACATTGACGATATGGACACTGCAAGATTAAGAAGAGGAAGTCAGAGCAGACTAAAAATATAACAGCTTTATTAAGTCGAGTGCCTCGACACGCAATTCGAGCAGACAGTTTGATATTGTCAAATCTTCTCTGCCCGACCGTTTTCGAGCAATTTCCTATAAGGTAAAAAAGTCGAGTGCCACGACACGCAATTCGAGCAGACAGTTTGATATTGTCAAATCTTCTCTGCCCGACTGTTTTCGAGCAATTTCCTATAAAGTAAAAAAATCTGCCCTGTGACGGTCGTTACTCCGTTACAGGGCAGATTATTCTTTTACCGTATTATTTTTACTTCTGGACGATTGCACGCTGGATAGCTGTTGTATCCTTAATGTCTACTGTGCCGTCACCGTTGAAATCTGCAAGGCTCATCGCCAAATCACTCAACTTAATAATGCCTGCACAGTGTCTTTGAATTTCTGTTGCGTCCTTGATGTTTAATTCGCCGTCCATATTGACATCGCCGAGCATATATTCCTGCTCTTCATTACCTACTGTATATCTGATTTTCTTGGTTACTGATTTTCCGCTTGAATCGGTTGCAGTTACCGAAAGATTATATGTGCCTGTTTCAGCAGGAGTCCATGCAAATGTATCCGAAGCTGACTTCTGAACAGAGCTTCCGTTGATTGCAAAATCATACTCTACGCTTCCGCTTGCGCCGTATGCCTCAGCCTTGAGTGTGATATTTGTGCCTGCAGACTGACCCGAATTGAGGTCTGCTCCGAAGTTCACTTCAAGGGGTGCATAGCTGATTTCTGTATCGCTTAAGAGTGCGCCTACTCTTGCAAGAGGAACTGTGATGTTATCAATATCCTCTTTTTCGTGTGAGGACGACGGATCGTAGCTGTATTCAACATTTGCACTGTCAAGCACTGACGGGTCATGAGGAAGAGTATCCATTCCCGAGGTTCCGTATGTGAGAATCTGCATTGCACCGATACCTTTTGTTTCGATGTAGTTTCTGTCAATTCCGAGCGTTGACAACGGAATTGCTACCTCATATATAAAGCCGTATGATGCCTTGTAGCCAAGGTCAAAGAAGTCAACCCAATTTGAATTAGGATCGGTGTTATCTCCCATGACACGAGTGCCTTTTTCACCGTTCACACCGTAGAGAGTGGTGCTTTTTGTTCCGTTTGCATACTTGATTTTAAATCCGTTCTGATTATCCTGTGCCTGGAAGTTTCTTACACCTATGGGAATTTTTGAATCATAATTGAACATATATGTTCCGTCTGTATCAAGAGTATCTGCCTTAAAGATTGACGCTCCGCCGTTTGAGTTGTTTGAATCCATCGCAATCAGGGTATCAATATGTGTAGTAAAGGAAGTGCCGCCGTCCTTTGCCACACCGTTTGTGCATCCCCAAACAAAAGGATTTGTATAGGTTGAGCCGTCCTTATTTGTTCCCACTGCCTTGCCTGTTGCCTGCTTTGAGGGGTCAATTGAAAGTGCAAGGTACATCGGAATACTGTTTCTCCAGGGTCTTGCCTCATTTGAAGCGGCAAAGTTGTCGCTTGGAGAAACGATATATGTAGTATTTGCCATTTCCCACATAAAGTAGAGGTTTTCATCGTCCCATGCACTGTAAAGAGCATATGCGTCCCAAGGCTGCTCATGCATTGCAGACGGCATATACACTCTGGGGTCATCGTTTGCAACACCCTGTGCAATTATCATTGAGCTGTCCCAATCGCTGACATCACCGTCAACAGTGATTGTCTTATGCTTACCGAGCTGCATTTCAGGGTTTGTTGAATAGTAACCGCCCTCTGCCTCTGTTGTGTGACCGTCAGACTTTGCAGAGAATGTTGTCTTTGAAGCTCTGAAGGTCTTTTTAAAGGTAAATGTCTGGGTTGTTTCAATACCGTCATCACCTGTTGCATAAAGAGTAAGTGTAACTGTTGAATTACCTATTTTACCGCTTCCTACGGTAATAACATCATCCTGCACAAAGGTTTTTCTGTCTGAGCCGTCAATTGAATAGCTGCCTGTTGAAGCATTCTTAAGTCCAAGCTTCACCTGCATACTGTCACCTGAAAAAGAAGTTCCGTTCGGCGTATAGCACAAGCCGTAGCCGTGACCGTCAGGCTTGCCGTAATCTGTCCACTTAAGGTCGGCAGTCAGAAGCTTGCATTCGCCTGTTTTCAGGGGTAAGCCTGATCCCTCGGGATACTGCTCCTTGCCCTCTCCCTTTTCAAGACCGTTTGTGAAAATTATTTTCTCAGAAGAATAGCTTGACGGAAAAGTCTTTGTGTAAAGACCGTCAGAAGTTTTCTCCATAAGTTCACCGGGCCAATCACCATTGCTCTTTGTTCCGTAAGCATATACATAGACATTTTCCCAATTATAAACGGAATTGTCAAAGTACACGCTTGAGCCTACATCTGTTGCTGCGTACGCTGTGAAAGCGGTTGCTGCAAAGGCAGTAATCATCATAGCGGCAGCGAGCAAAAGACTTGTAAATTTTCGCTGCATTTTCATTTTAACTCTCCTCTTTTTTATAAAATATGTAATATTAATTATATCACATAACGCATTACTATTCAATATGAGAATATTTTTATCTGTTTTGACTATATAATCAATTTTATCTTTTATCACAGAATTGATAAAGATATTTTGTATGAAAAAACAAACTAAAAGTGATGTTGCACTAAAATAATTCTCATATTTATTCAGAAAGCCGAGTGCCTCGGTCGGTAATTCGGCGGTGTACCACCGC
>CALZCU010000047.1 GCA_945632055.1 uncultured Ruminococcus sp.
CAAGCCTGAGCTTTCCGCCGAGCTTCTCCAGATTTTTATACAGCATTATGACAACACGCAGACCTGCGCTCGAAATGTACTCAAGCTCTCTTAAATTGAGGGTGACGGTTTCGATTCCGTCAAGATCACTGCGGTTGATTTCCTCCTCAAGCTGAGGAGAGGTCATTGTATCCAATCTGCCTGTAAGCGAGATTATAAGGTTCTGATTGCTTCTGCTTGTCTTTATTTCCATAATAAAGCCTCCGTTGATGATTAATCTTAATTCGCCTATGTGTATATTACATATATACGCTTTAAAGTGGCGCATTAATATAGATACATTATATAATAATTAATAAAATAAAATCAAGCATTTTTGAAAAATTGCCCTGCTTTTTTGACCATTATATATGCTATCACAGTAATACGGACAAAATGCGGACAGAACAGCAGATATAAATACATTGGTATTGCATATTGCCGACTGCTATGGTTGATACAATGTCACAAAACCTGCCATTCATCACGCTTTTTCGACCAAGTACAACAGAAAGGCAAAAACTTTGCGGCAGAATATTGACAGGCAAATTTATCAAAACTATAATCGAATGTATAATATACAAAACACAAAACAAAAACATAAAACAAATTTTTCTGAAAGGCGTGATAGGCAACTACCCTGCGGAAAGCTGTTGGAATAAATCCCCTTTGTTCCGACTGCTCCGCAAATTCACTTCATAATGAAACACCCCCGACAGCTTTATCCTGTCGGGGGTACTTCTTTTACAGCAGATAAGCTTATTTTATTTTCTTAATGTTTGCAGGCTCCTTAGGCTGGCAGAAGCCCCACCAGGAAGCACTGCCTGCCGACTGCTTTGCCGCTGTCTTTGCAATTTTTGCAAAAGCGTCTGCTGCTTTCTTGGTCATTTTCATAATTCTTCGCTCCTTTTTTAAGGTGTAATATTATGTAAACCTGCCGGTATTGACAGGGCTACTGCAAAATCCGTTACTATTATAATTTCATACGGCAAGCCGAGCATTGCCAGTGCAATGCAGACCGCAAGGTGAATCGAGAAAACGATTATCGCAATTCTTTTGTATTTTACCTTTTCGCTGTCACTGAGCCTTTTGTTTTCATTCTC
Organism: uncultured Ruminococcus sp.; assembly: GCA_945632055.1. GTDB lineage: Bacteria > Bacillota > Clostridia > Oscillospirales > Acutalibacteraceae > Ruminococcoides. Next base: position 1,122 of record CALZCU010000047.1, read on the forward strand.
CACAGGAGAGAGCGCCGCTATTATCACAGCCGAAACAGCCGCCATAGCAATCAGCACAGAGGTTTTATGCGGTGTAAGGCTTGCAAAATTTGCCCCTGCAAGACAGGCAAGGCAGACTGCGGCAAAGGTGAGAGCGCATCTCAGGTGAGTTTTGCAGTGCAGTCCTCCCGTATAGTGTCGGAGTGATATGAACGAGGCATATAACAGTATTCCTTGGGCAATGCAGTTGAATATCAGGCAAATCAATATAAGAATTGCAAGGTTCAGAATTGACGCAAGCACCAGCTCTGTTCCGTACACATAAACGGCAAGCTGTTCTTTATCAAACGATTCCTTGGACAACAAAAAATCCGCTATATTTTCAGATAAAGAATGTAACATAGTCCTCCGACTCCTTGCTGTTTCTTCCTCTTAAATATAGCAGATTAAATTTTGAATTTCATTAATTTGTGATAAATAGTAACTATTTGGTGATACTTGGTATTTCCAAAAGCACATTCGCAACAAACATTCCCGATTCCTCGGAAAATTCGACAGCTCCGCTGTACTTTTCCACAATGCCGTTCACAGATTTCACTCCGTATCCGTGATAAAGCGAATCCGCCTTGCCGCTTTCGAGCTTCGGGTTGCTTTCAAGCACCGATTTTTCAATGCGGTTTTTTACTGTGATAAAGTAACATCCGCCCTTTTCAAACAGCGAAAGCCTGATTGCTCTGTCGTGCAGGGGGAGCTTCATTTCAGCTTCAACTGCGTTGTCGCACAGATTACCGAGCAGAGTTATGAGGTCTGAATCGTCTATGCCGATAAAATCACTCTTTACCGAAGCCTTAATATCTATCCCCTGCTCCCTGCTCTTTTTGCTGACAACATTCAGAATGGCATTAAGGCAGGGATTTTTCGTGTTGAACATTCCGGTAATATCGTCAAGCTCATTCATAATACTACTGCACATTTTTCTTGCCTCGGCTTCGCTTCCGTCATCAATAAGCTGACCGATACACAGAATTTTGTTCTTCATATTGTGCTTGACCGTTGCAATTTCCTCAATATACTTATTTGCATCGTTGATTTGATTTTTATACATTTCCTCCTTCTTGAGCATAAGCAGGTTCTGCGTTTTAATCTCGTTGCTTTTGCTGATTTCCGACATAAGCTGTAGAATTATCATCGCAACAAGCAGAGTTGCGGCTACGATTATTCCCAGATATATTCTGCTGAGGTTTGATGTGCTTTCGTCCGACGATATAGTCGTTACAAGAACAATGACAGCCAGAGCCGCCGTCGGCAGAATCAGAAACGGAATGATGTCTGCATAGCCCTTTAAAACAAATTTTCGCCTCCACACTCTGTAGATTATAAAGAGGATAAAAATGTAGCTGAGGTTGATTATTAAAACATTCAAAACCCTGTATTCCGAGCTTGTCTGCATCAGGTAATCAAAATCGACATTCAAATATGCGATAATAAACAGATTAAGTGCGGAAGCAACGCAGATGTAGACAAGAAAAATAATCAGCGGAATCAGAATTTTCAGATACACCCTGCCCTTAAGACAGAACAGGCTGTACGGAAGCATTATCGCCATAAAAATCAGTATTTCCACATTTTCAACTGCGTCTGCATAATAGTTCATCAGCGATATTGACCCAAACATCAGCGCAACTGCAAGAATGTAAAAGGTAATATTAAGAGCCTTTGAAAATCTCGGTTCAAGGAATTTGTAGCAGAAGGTTACAAAGATTATGCCCTGAGCCAGGTTTACAGCCAGCTCGAATAAAATATTCAGAGTATCAATCATTGAAGCTCACAGTCCTTCTCATAAACTGATATTTTACCGATTTTGCATTTTTCCTGCTGACAGGCACCGATTCGGAATTTGACAGGATTATCTCCTTTGAATTTATCTTGCTTACGCAGTCCAGATTTACTATGTAGCCGATGTGCGTCCTTACAAAGCCGAAGCCTTTAAGCTCCCTTTCAAGCTCCGTAATCGTGCTTCTCATCGAGTAATTTCCCTGAACGGTGTGGATTATCACATTGTTCACAAGCTTTTCAATGTAGATTATGTCGGCAAATTTAATTTTAACTGCACACGAACCCTGCTTGATGTAAAGATAATTTGTTCTTCGGCTGTTTTTCTGGAGTCTTGCGATTACCTCGGGCAAATCGGTGCTGATTTTGTCCTTTCTGACAAAACCGAACGAGTCGGTTGAATTATAGGCCTCAAACACCAGCGATTCCTTGCTTGACACAAAAATCACCACAGTATCACTGCCTGAAAACTGCCTTGCCGCCTCAATTCCGTTAAGTTCGGGCATATCAATATCCAAAAAAATCAGGTCGTAGACTGTTTCGGAAGCAAGAAGAGCCTGAGCGTCGGAATAGGAGTCAATTTTTTCAATTTCGCCGGGAATCACTTTGGAAATAAGCTTGCAAAAACGGTTCAGAAAATGGATTTCGTCGTCGCAAACAGCAATTTTCATTTTTTGCACCAACCCGTATACTAATTTGCGTTTTAAATCACCGCTGTAATATGATAAAAAATATTGTTGCTATTGGGGTTATTATACCACAAAACAGACGCTTTGTACAGCATAACCAACGATTTTAAGCATATGAACATTTGTTTAAGTGATTTTAAAAAATAAATAAAACAAAACGGTCGGGACACCGCTTTATAGCGATGCTCCGACCTATCTTCTCGAATTGGGTGCAGCGTCACGCTGCCCGAATTACCTGCCGAGGTACTCGGCTCCGATTTTGTTATTTTGCGTAGTCTGTGGCTCGGTTTTCACGAATGATGTTAACCTTAATCTGACCGGGATACTCAAGCTCCTCTTCGATTTTATTGCAGATTTCTCTTGCAAGCGGAATCATTCTCTCATCGTTAACAACCTCGGGCTTAACCATAACACGAACCTCTCTGCCCGCCTGAATAGCAAAGGTGCGCTCAACACCGTCAAACGATGATGCAACCTCCTCAAGCTTTTGCAGACGCTTGATGTAGTTCTCGACATTTTCTCTTCTTGCTCCCGGACGAGCGGCTGAAAGCGCATCGGCAGCCTGAACAAGACAGGCTACGATTGTCTTTGCCTCAACATCGCCGTGGTGAGCGTGAATGGCGTGAATAACTGCGTCGCTTTCCTTGTATTTTCTTGCAAGGTCAACGCCTATCTGAATATGTGTTCCCTCAACCTCGTGGTCAATTGACTTGCCGATATCGTGGAGCAAGCCTGCTCGCCTTGCGATTGTCGGGTCAATGCCAAGCTCGCTTGCCATCATTCCTGCAAGGTAGGAAACCTCAAGAGAATGATTCAGCACATTCTGACCGTAGCTGGTGCGGTAGCGAAGTCTGCCCAACAGCTTGACAAGCTCGGGGTGAACATTGTGAACGCCTGCCTCAAGCACAACTCTTTCGCCCTCGTGCTTGATTGTTGCGTCAACCTCTCGCCTTGCCTTTTCAACGGTTTCTTCGATTCTTGCAGGGTGAATACGACCGTCTGAAATGAGCCTTTCAAGCGCAATTCTTGCAACCTCTCGTCTGACAGGCTCAAAGCAGGACAGCGTGATTGCTTCGGGTGTATCGTCAATAATAAGGTCAACGCCGGTGAGCGTTTCAATTGCCCTGATGTTTCTGCCCTCACGACCGATGATGCGTCCCTTCATTTCGTCATTCGGCAGAGGAACAACCGAAATAGTAGCCTCGGCAACCTGCTCGGCGGCAAGACGCTGAATTGCAAGTGAAATGATGTTCCTTGCCTTGTCGTCGGCTTCGTCCTTAAGCTGTTCGGTGTACTCCATAATTTTTACGGATTTTTCGTGAACAAGCTCGTTTTCAAGCTGTGAAAGCAGGTAATTTTTTGCCTGCTCGGCTGTGTAGCCCGAAATTTTTTCGAGCATTTCAAATTGGCTCTTCTTGAGAGTTTCAATCTCCTCAAGCTTTGAATCTGCTTCCTTGAGCTTTTTGTTAACCTTCTCTTCCTTCTGCTCCATATTGTCGAGCTTTCGGTCGAGAGTTTCCTCCTTCTGCTGGATACGGCGTTCCTGACGCTGTACCTCCTTGCGTCTGTCGGAGATTTCCTTTTCGCTTTCTGTCCTGAAGCGGTGAACCTCGTCCTTGCCCTCAAGGATTACTTCCTTTTTCTTCGCTTCAGCGGATTTGATTGCATCTGCGACGATTTTCCTTGCTTCCTCCTCAGCACTGCCAATCTCCTTTTCCGCAGTATTCTTTCTGATTGCAATACCGATGAAAATACCGACCGCTCCGCCGACTGCCAGCGCCGCCACAATGCAAATAACGGTAATCAAATCCATTTCTGACACCTCCTTGATTTGGTTTTCTTTTAATTCATAAATTCCCAATCAAATAACCTTTAAGGTGCCGTTAATCAGATATTCAATTTTAAGTTTTATATTCTATCATATTTTTAAACTTTTACCGATGCTGTTAAAACAACAAAAATACTAAAGATGTTATAAAATTTAAATAAAAAAATATCTATAAAAACGGCTCTGTAAAGAGTCTGATTAAAAAAACAGCGATAAACTCAAACACCGATTTACCGCAGAAAACCGCAATTGCGGAATTCTATACTAATTCTATAATAATTTAGTTTAATTGTCAAGAATAAGTATGGTATTTCTGCAAATAATTAGTTAGGTACGGGAACAAATTATTGTCAATTTGTCAATAACAGCTAAATTATCCACCAAAAGTCGGCTGTGAAATTCGTGATTTTTGCATATTATGTAAAATCAAAAAATTTTTTCGTTAAATGTTTGTCAAACTATTGAAGAAATGAAAAAAATGTAATATAATAAAATTACCTTAAATTTTAGGAGGAATATTATTATGTCAGTTAAAGTTGCAATTAACGGCTTCGGTCGTATCGGACGCCTTGCTTTCAGACAGATGTTCGGTGCAGAGGGTTACGAGGTAGTAGCTATCAACGATCTTACAGATCCCAAAATGCTCGCAAACCTTCTTAAGTACGATACAGCACAGGGCGGCTACTGCGGCAGAATCGGCGAAGGTCTTCACACTGTAGAGGCAGGCGAGGGTTCAATCATTGTTGACGGTAAGGAAATCACAATCTACGCTAAGCCCAACGCTGCTGAGCTTCCCTGGGGCGAACTCGGCGTTGATGTTGTTCTCGAGTGCACAGGCTTCTACTGCTCAAAGGCTAAGAGCCAGGCTCACATTGACGCAGGTGCAAAGAAGGTTGTTATTTCTGCTCCCGCAGGCAACGACCTTAAGACAATCGTTTACAGCGTAAACGAAAAGACTCTTACAGCAGACGACACAATCATTTCTGCTGCTTCCTGCACAACAAACTGCCTCGCTCCTATGGCTGATACTCTTAACAAGTATGCAGAAATCCAGAGCGGTATTATGTCAACAATCCACGCTTACACAGGCGACCAGATGATTCTTGACGGTCCTCACAGAAAGGGCGACCTCAGAAGAGCAAGAGCAGGCGCTGCTAACATCGTTCCCAACTCAACAGGCGCTGCAAAGGCTATCGGTCTTGTAATTCCCGAGCTTAACGGCAAGCTCATCGGTTCAGCTCAGCGTGTACCCGTTCCCACAGGCTCAACAACAATCCTCACAGCTGTAGTTAAGGGCACAGATGTTACTGTTGAAGGCATCAACGCTGCTATGAAGGCTGCTGCTTCCGAGTCATTCGGCTACAACG
>CALZCU010000048.1 GCA_945632055.1 uncultured Ruminococcus sp.
AGCGGATTAATTTCTCAATATCCTTGTTGTTTGCCATTACCATAAGTCTTTCGTTCTTATCAAAGATATAGTCAGGACTTGGGTTCGGATATATCACTCCGTCCTTCTTGGTTGCAAGAATACTCATATTATATTTGTTGCGGACAGATTTCTGAATAATCGTCTTTCCTGCCCAGCCGTCGGGAACGGCAATTTCAAAAATAGCCGTATCCTCGGAAAGCTCAATATAGTCAAAAAGATTTTTTCCGCCGTACTTTATTGCAAGCCTTTCAGCCATTTCTCTTTCGGCATAAACAACATGGTCTGCTCCGTTCCTGAGCAGGAGCTTGCGGTGTACCTCACGGCTTGCCCTTGCAAGAATGAACTTTGCGCCGAGGTCCTTGAGCAGTACGGTTATCTCAAGAGCACTCTGAAAGTTATCTCCGATTGCGACAACGCACAAATCAAAATTATTAACGCCCAGCGACTTTATGTATGCCTCGTCGGTTGCGTCTGCAATCTGTATATCGTTAATTATGCTGACGGCATTGTCGGCTCTCTCCTCGCTCTTATCAATAGCAAGCACAGCGTTGCCCTCTTCAATAAGCTTTTCAGCCATATGTCTGCCGAATCTGCCAAGTCCTATTATAAGTACTGATTTCATTTTTATCCCTTTCCCAACAGTTTATCCTATCTGTATTTTTTCAAGCGGCTTCTGCGACTGCGGCTTGCTCTTGTAGTTTGAAAATGCAAGGAGCATTGTGAGCGAGCCTACCCTGCCGAACAGCATAAGAAGCGTAAGCATTACCGAGGTTAGCGTTCCAAGCTCTGGAGTTATTCCCGTTGAAAGTCCTACCGTTGCAATTGCAGAGGCGCTCTCGAACAGTGCGTTGATAAGCGGAACTCCCTCGACTGTTGAAATAACAACTGCCGTACCTACGGCGAGCGTAAGATACATTGTCACAACGCACAGAGCAAGCCTTGTAATATTCTCCTCAAGCCGTCTGCCGAGCATTTCAGCCGTTTTTCTGTGCTTGAAGGTGCTGACAACCGATGAAATAAGCACCGCAAAGGTTGTGGTTTTCATACCGCCTGCCGTTGAGCCGGGCGAGCCGCCGATCAGCATAAGCAGAATCATAATAAACAGGCTTGAATGAGTCAGCGCCGATAAATCAACCGTATTGAAGCCAGCCGTTCTGGTGCTGACAGACTGGAACAGCGCAGAGCCAAGCTGCTGAGGAATGCTCTCGCTGTTTGAGGCAGGATTTTTCAGCTCGGTCAGGAAGAGAAGTCCTCCTCCTGCAAAAATCAGCGCAAGGCTGACTATAAGCACGAGCTTTGTCTGAAGTCTGAATTTTGTAAACCTCATACGGCAGTCAAGCATATCTCGCCACACGAAAAAGCCCAGACCGCCAATCACAATCAGCAGGCTTATAACAATGCAGACATAGGCGTTTGCAGTGTATGCCGTCAGAGAGGAAAAATCGCCCCCTGAGCCCATAAGGTCAAAGCCTGCATTGCAAAAGGCAGAAATGCTGTGGAACAGCGCATACCAGATTCCCCTCAGCACTCCGAACTTCGGAACAAATGCAAACGAAAGCAGGAACGCACCGATAAGCTCGACAGTAAGAGTGCCGAGCAGGATAAATCTTGTCATTCTTACGATTCCGCCGAGCTGAGGAGCTGAAACCGAGCTTTGCATTATTTCACGGGAAGCGAGCCCGATTTTCTTTTTCGTGACCGAGATTGCCGAAATACAAACGGTCATAAAGCCGATTCCGCCAATCTGAATCAGTCCGAGAATTACAAGCTGACCGAACAGCGACCAGTAGTTGTGGGTGTCAACCTTGATAAGTCCCGTAACGCAGACAGCCGAGGTAGCCGTAAAATACGAGGTCATAAACGAGGTCGGCTTTCCGCTTCTTGATGATATCGGCAGACTGAGAAGTATTGCTCCGATAAGAATAAGCGCAACAAAGCCGAAAAGAATTATTTTCATTGGCGACATTCGGGTAAAAAACCGCTTTACCGCCTTAAGCACACTTTTAATTTTAACCGTCTCCGTTCCGAGGTTATGATTTTCAGCATAGCAATATATATTATAGTATCAAATCAAGACCAAAAAATCAAGAAAAATAATTATTATTACAAAATATTTGCGAACTGTTTTTTTATTTAAACTGTTGCTAAAAAAGGCTTGTAAATGCTATAATATAAGGGATTAATCCTCGGAGGTGCTTTTGTGGTTAAATACAACAGCGACGATAATTTCAATTCGATTATTTCTGCATTTGAAGCCTTGGAGCAGACGGACGCCGTTGTGCTTGGCGGTTCACGCTCAACAGGTGTAGAGGACAGCGGCTCTGATTACGATATATATGTTTACCTCAGCTCGGAGCTTGACCTTGAAACAAAGCGAAAAACAGTAGTTCCGTTCTGTACGGAAGCCGAAATAGGCAATCACTATTGGGAGCCTGAGGACAACTGCGTTCTGAAAAACGGTGTTCCGATTGATATAATTTACCGTACCGTTGAAATGTTTGAAAATTATTTGAAAACAGTGGTTGATGACGGTACTCCCTTTAACGGCTACACCACCTGCTTCTGGCACAACATTATAAACGGAAAGGTGCTGTTTGACAAGTCGGGAAAGTTCACCGAGCTTCAGGAGAAATACACCGTTTCCTATCCCGAAAAGCTGCGTAAAAATATAATTGAAAACAACAGAAAGCTTTTGAGCGGCTGTCTGCCCTCATACGACAAGCAAATCAGAAAGGCGGCGCAGAGAAACGATATTGTGAGCGTGCATCACAGGATAACGGAATTTCTTGCGAGCTATTTCGATATAATTTTCGCTCTGAACAGATTAACTCACCCCGGAGAAAAAAGGCTTGTTCAGCTCTGCAAAAGCAATTGCAAACTTCTCCCTCAGAGCTTTGAGGATAACATAAACGCTCTGCTTGAGTCGGTTACTAAGGGCGGCTCATATGAAATCGTGTGCGATATGGTCAGAAAGCTTGACGATATTCTGCCTTAAGGAAATGATATTTTGAAATCACTTCGTATAATCTGCGCTTTTCTTCTGCTTATTGCCGTATTCTGCTCCTGCTCGCTCGATTCAAAGTACAGCAGTGAATTTTTTGCAATGGATACGGTTATGTCGGTAACTGCCTGCGGCAAGCAAAGCGAAACAGCCGTTAATGCCATAGCCGATGAAATAAACAGGCTCGACAGGCTTTTTTCCGTTCAGAACAAAAACAGCGAAATTTTCAGGCTCAACAGTGAAAAGCAATTAAACCCTTCCGATGAAACGCTGGAGCTTATCACAAGGAGCATTGAAATCTCGTCAATGACGGACGGAGCATTTGACATAACAACCGAACCGCTCAGCCGCATATGGGGCTTTTATTCGGGACTTGAAAACAGAGTGCCGTCTGAAAAGGAGATTAAGGCTGTGCTTCCGTCTGTGGGCGCAGAGCATATAAAAATTGACGGTTCAACGGTATCGCTTGACAAAAGCACCTCGCTTGACCTCGGGGCAATTGCAAAGGGCTATTCTTCGGGCAGGGCGGCAAAAATTCTTGAAGAAAACGGAATTTCCTCTGCACTCATCTCGCTCGGCGGCAATGTCAGGGCAGTCGGCACAAAGCCTGACGGCTCACCCTGGAGCGTTGCTGTCACAGACCCCGACAACAGCTCGGAGCAAATCGGAGTTTTGTCCGTAAAGGACAGAGCGGTTGTAACATCGGGCGGCTATCAGCGGTATTTTGAAACAAACGGAAAAAGGTATCATCATATTATCGACGCTGAAACAGGCTGTCCTGCACAGAGCGGACTGAAGTCCGTCACCATTGTTTCTCAGGACGACACGCTTGCAGACGCTCTGTCAACAGCAATATTTGTAATGGGCTTGCAAAAGGCAGAAACACTTTACAATGACAACAATGACCTTTTCGGCGCTGTTCTGATTACCGACAGCAACGAAATTTACATCACCGAAAATCTTAAGGACAGCTTTTCGTCCTATCACAGCTATGAGGTGATAAAGGCTTGAAAAACAGAATATGGATAATAATTTTTTCAGTTACGGTGCTTGTCTGCACTGCTGTGTGGATTGGCTTGTCCTTTTTTCCTTCTCCGTCGAAAATTGTCGGGATTTATCAGAACGGAAGCCTTGTTGAAAAAGTCGACCTGACAGCTCAGACAGGGGAACGCTCCATTGAATTAAACGGCGACTACGGCAAAAATATAATATCCGTTACGCACGGCAGAATCGAAATGAAGTCAGCCGATTGTCCCGACAAGCTCTGTGTAAAGCACGGTGAGCTTAAGAGTGCAGGCTCGCCAATTGTGTGTCTGCCGAACAGAATTGTTATTAAATTTGAAAACCAATCGGGCAGCGCAGATGCAGAAGCAGGAGCATTATTATGAAGCAGACAAAAACAAAAAAGCTCATATTAACTGCAATTCTCACCGCAGCTGCGCTCGTTGCCTTTACAATTGAAGCGGCAATTCCTCCGCTCACTCCGATATACGGAATAAAGCTCGGAATTGCAAATGTATTCACGCTTTTCACGCTGTACGCAGTCGGAAAGCCGTATGCGGCGGCAGTGCTGTTTCTGAGAATAACGCTTGGCAGTATATTCACAGGACAGCTCGTGTCGTTTATCTACAGCCTTACGGGAGGAGTGCTTTCCTTTCTGCTGATGCTTCTGCTCAGAAGATTTTTTCCCGTAAAGCAATTGTGGGTGCTGAGCGCACTGTGCGCAGTAATGCACAACGCAGGTCAGCTTGCGGCGGCAATGCTTATGACATCTACAGTACAGCTTATATATTACCTGCCCGTTCTCATCGTGTCGGGCATCATCGCAGGAGTGTTCACAGGGCTTTGCGCCCAACTTGTGCTTTTGCGAATGAACACTGAAAAATTAATACTTGGAGGATGAACATATGAAATTATCCGGTATCAGGGTACCGCATCGAAAAAACACCTCGGACAGCGTACCGCAAAGACTGCCGCTGCCCGAAACGGTGACTATTCCTATGTCTATGCACATAGGCAAGCCTGCCGTTCCTACAGTCAAGGTCGGCGAAAGGGTGACTGTCGGTCAGCTCATAGGTGCATCTGACGGCTTTATCAGCGCACCCGTTCACTCAAGCGTATCGGGCAAGGTAAAAAAGCTTGACGAGCTGACTGTTTCGGGAGGAATGAAAACCGCCGCCGTTGTAATCGAAACTGACGGGGAGCAGGAAATCTGCGAAAGCGTAAAGCCTCCGGCTGTGACGGATTTTGACAGCTTTATAAAGGCTGTTAAGGAAAGCGGAATTGTCGGCTTGGGCGGTGCAGGCTTTCCGACCTTTGTAAAACTCGGAGTAAAGGATTTGTCTGCAATCGAAGCGGTGGTAATCAACGCCGCCGAGTGCGAGCCGTACATAACCTCGGACACAAGAACTATGCTTGACAAGGCTGACTATATTTCAAAGGGTATAGATTTGCTCCAAAAGCATCTGAAGGTCAAGCACATTATTATAGGTATAGAAAACAACAAGAAAGCCTGCATTGACAAAATGACCGAGCTTGCAAACGGTAAAAGCGGAGTTGAAGTAAAGGTACTCCCCTCAATTTACCCACAGGGCGGCGAAAAGGTGCTTGTCTACAACACAATGGGCAGAATGATTCCCAAGGGCGGATTGCCGCTTGATGTGGGCGCAATTGTAATCAACTGCACCACGCTTGCTTCAATTGCGGAATATATTGAAACAGGTATGCCGCTTGTTGAAAAGTGCATAACCGTTGACGGCTCGGCAGTAAGAGAGCCGAAAAATGTGATTGCACCGATAGGCACACCGATTGAAAAGCTCTTTGAATTTTGCTCAGGATTTAAAACCGAGCCGAAGAAGGTGCTTTACGGCGGTCCGATGATGGGAATAGCCGTTCCGTCGCTTGACGCTCCTGTTCTGAAGATGACCAATGCAGTCATAGCTCTGGACGAAAAAGAGGCAAGACCGCCGAAGGCGACAGCCTGCATAAACTGCGGAGAGTGCGTAAACCACTGTCCTCTGCGGCTTGACCCGAGGGCTATTGCAAAGGCATATAAGCTCGATTTGTGCGACGAGCTGAAAAAGCTCTGTGCCGATTTGTGTATGGAATGTGGCTGTTGTGCCTATGTATGCCCTGCAAAAAGGCACATTGTGCAGACAAATAAGCTTGCAAAGGCAAAGCTCAATAAATATTTAAGAGAACAAAAGGAGGGCAAAAAATGAGTAAGCTGATTTCCTCTGTTTCACCTCATATCGTATCGCCGAGGACAACGCAGAAAATTATGCTTGATGTGCTTATCGCACTTGCTCCGGCAGGAATTGCGTCTGTTGTAATTTTCGGGTGGCGTTCACTGCTCGTAATCGGAGTATGCGTAGCCGTATGTATGCTGTCCGAGTGGATATTTGAAAAAATCTGCAAAAAAGAGAACACTCTGCCCGACCTCTCCGCCGTTGTAACGGGCGTTCTGCTCGCCTACAACCTGCCTGTTTCAATACCTCTGTGGCAGGCGGCTTTCGGAAGTATGTTTGCAATCGTAGTTGTAAAACAGCTTTTCGGCGGAATCGGTCAGAACTTTGCAAACCCTGCAATCACCGCAAGAATTGTGATGATGACGGCTTTCTCAGGCTCAATGACCACCTGGGTATTTCCTGACGCTGCTTCAAGCGCAACACCTCTTGCACTCCTGTTCAAGGGTGAGCTTGGCTCTCTGCCCTCCTACACCGAAATGCTATGGGGATACCGTGGCGGCTGTCTGGGCGAAACCTGCACAATCGCTCTGCTTGCAGGCGGAATTT
>CALZCU010000049.1 GCA_945632055.1 uncultured Ruminococcus sp.
CATTCATTATAGTTGTATCTATTATACACCATATTGAGGTCGGTATAAAGTCTTTTTATGAATTATTTTTCAATATTTTTATATTTTATTTCTTTGTTCGCAGGAAATTTTTAGCGGAAGAGCTTTTATTTCTTTATCAGAATTAATATATAAAACAGAAAATTCCTCTAACGCACTGTTGTGAAAATTATTGAATATAGATAAAGCATTTACGGATAATTCTATATTTTTATTCTTTTGCAGAATTATATGCTCCTCTGTCTGCTTTGGAAGCTCCTTGCTTTCTGCCATATCCTTAATCACCTGCTCATCGCATAATGTTACATACATAAGCGGTGAAAAATACGGCTGTTCCGATATGAAATCAATGTCCTTCTCCAGCGTTTCGTCAATTATTGTTTTATCAGTCAAAAACAACTCAAGCTTTGACAGCGTAAGGTTCGGAATATACTTTTGTTCAGCCAGGAAACACGCTTCCTCAAAGGATGTTGCCTGGATTGAAACCGACTTCGGCTTATCCTCGCCCGTCAGCAAATAGAAAGAATAATATATTTTTCCTTCGCTCTCCCCTGCTGTCACCGTTTCGATTATTGAGGATTTATCAATTTCATTTGCGCCTGCACAGCCGCAGAAAGTAAGAGGAAGAACGCATAAGAGAAATAACAATATTCGTTTAATCATAATCTTTCCTCCCGAAAACAATCAGATATACCGAGGGAATAACAACGGAAGCTGTCAGCGTGAAAAAGACAAAAATATACTCGTCTGTCAGTATTTTTTTTACAGAATTAAAATATCCCGAGCAAATAAACAAAACATAAATTATTGCGGTGAAAACGACAACCGTACTTAGCGAGCCGCTTTTACCGACTGATTTGCCTATACAGGTTAAAAGCAGAGAAATCACGAGTAACACTATCAGCACAGACAGTGAAAGATACAAACTGTCAAAGCCGTTGACCCCACCTATATGAGCTGATTTAGAGAGCAAAAAGCCCTGATAGCTCTGAGCCGTAGAATATTTACCGAGGGCAAAAGCGACAAAAAACATAATCAAGCCGAACAGAAGTGCTAAAAAGCCTGTTGTGAATAAAACCTGACGCTGTCGGAAGTTTTTTGTAAAACCTGAAAGAGTAGCAAATATCACAGCAGTAAATGCAGGAGTAGTAAAAAACAATGCGTTATTCAGCAGACTGTCCGTACTTCCCTCAAAGGAATATACCGAGCTGTCTGCCTTAACATTTGAAATGTTGCCCGTAAAAATCAGAATAAATGAAACAAGAGCAAACAGGAAAATGAAAATCGAACATCTTGCGATTGCATTTGTTCCCTTGTATGCCGCATAAATGCAGACTGCAAGCAAGAACAGCGCAACAGCGTATATATTTGCTTCGCTGTTCAGCTTTTGGGAGAACATATCCATATATCTGAGCAGGAAGTATTCAGCAGTGTATACAAAGTATGCGCAGTAAAACGACGAAATGAAAATGATTGCCGAGGGTGTTTTTATATGGGCAAACGACATAAAATCAAGGTCGGTTTTCCTCTTTATTATAATTGACGGAACAAAAAATAAAAACGATACTGCAAGCCCTAAAAGCATTGAAACAATATTATACATAAATGAAGAGCTTTCGGATAAATCATAATTCTGCAAAAGAATTACTGATGAACTGCACAAAAACAGCAGAAGCATAAAACGCTTTGCAGGAAACTTAATTTTCGTCTGCATTACTATCCTCCGTTTCGGGAAATTTCTGAACCCTTATTGTGCGCTTTGCAAGACTTTTCCAATCGGCTCGGATAAATACATCACGCATACTCCTCAGAGAAAACGGTGCAAGCGACGACATATAAGGTACACCGAGCGAGGTTTTTGCGCACATATTTATAAGCACAATTGCTGTAGCAAGAACTATTCCCCACAATCCGAATATTCCTCCGACAATTATATATATGAATCTCAGAACAGTTATGGGCGGATAAAGCGGAGATGTGACATAACTGCATATCGCCGCCGTTGCAACAACCATCAGCGTTGACGAGCTTATTATGCCTGCGCTGACTGCGCTTTCGCCTATCACAAGTGCGCCGACTATGCTTACTGCGTGGCCGAGCGGCTTTGGTATTCGCAGTCCTGCTTCCCTCATTATCTCATAGACGAAGGTTATCAGCAGTACCTCAAGCGTGACAGGAAGCGGAGTCTGGGAAAGCGATTCCGAGGTTTTTATGAGCAGTCCCGTTGGGAAATATTCGGGGTGAAACTGCGCAAAGCCTGTGTAAATTCCCGGCAAAAATACTGCAATCATAAATGACAGGTACTTTAGTATTCTTATAAAGGTCGCATAATAAGGTCGGTTTGAGTAATCGTCAACGCTTTGAAATTCCTCCACGAACAGATGCGGCACAATAATCACAGCAGGAGTACCGTCAATAAGAATTGCAATTCTCCCCTCTGACAGCTTACCGCAGACGGTATCGGGGCGTTCGGATATTCCAACCCCCGAAAATATGGACTTTGAGCCCTTATCCTCAAGGTATTCAGAAAGATATCCCGAAGCAAGCACTGCTTCAAGGTTGCAGGAATTAAGCCTTTTTCTGATTTTATTAAGAATTTCGGGCGAAGCACTTTTTTGCAGATAGCACAGCATCAGCTGAGTCTGTGATTCCTTTCCGACAGTCAGCGTTTCAAATACAAGGTCGGGATTTTTCATTCTTCTGCGGATTAAGGTCATATTAATTCTCAGCGGCTCGGTAAATCCCTCTCTTGAGCCACGCTGTACTACCTCGCTTTCAGGCTCGCTTACACTTCTGAACGGAAATCCCTGAGAGCCGATTGCAAGCATTCTGCCTGTGCCGTCAATTGAAAGAACAGCAAAGCCTGAGGTTGAAAACATTACAGCCTCTTGCAGTGTGTTAAATTCAACAATTTCACTTGATGTAAGGACAGAGGTCTTAATCTCGCTGAGCAGTTCATCAGGTGATGAATCGGAAAAGGAATAAGAAAGCAATGGAGTCAGAATTGAAAGCGCAATTACCTCCTTACTGCACATTCCCTCGATTGTAATTATTGCCGCCTTAACAGGCTTTTCCGTTGAAAGAGTAAGCTCTCTGACTGTAAAGTCGGCTGAGTCGGCAAACATATTTTTCAGCGTTTTCAGATTTTCTTTTAATGAACTGTTCATTTTATCACCGATATTTAGCTTTTGCTTAATGCTGAAGAATATGTAAGAAATTTTTGCAGATATTAGTAGCGGTGATATTATGATAATTTCAATTATACGCACTGTTTTACTGTATGCCTTTGTCGTGCTTGCAGTCAGACTGATGGGCAAAAGACAGATTAGCGATATGCAGCCGAGCGAGCTTGTTATCACACTGATTGTTTCGGAAATTGCCGCACTGCCTATGCAGAATACCTCTCAGCCGTTGCTCAGCGGAGTTGTTCCTGTTCTGGTGCTTGTTGCGCTTGAAATTGCGGCGAGCATTTTTATGATGAAGTGCGGAAGCTTCAGAAAGCTGATGTGCGGAAGTCCGATTGTTGTTATCCGTGACGGAAAAATTCTGCAAAATGAGATGCGGCGGCTCAGGCTGACAACGGAGGATTTATGCGTTCAGCTAAGACAGCAGGGAGTCTTTTCGATTGAGGAGGTTCAATACTGCATTGTCGAAACAAACGGCAAGGTAAGCGTGCTTGAAAAGCCGCAGAACAGAAAGCCAAGTGCTGAGAATTTCGGAATAAAAATTCGTGACAACAAGATTGAAACAGTCGTTGTAAGTGACGGAAAGATACTTGACAACTCTCTTGATTTGTGCGGCAAAAGCAAGGATGATGTCTTTGCCATACTCAAAAAGGAAAACACAAATCTCAAAGATATCTTTTTAATGACGCTTGACGCACTTGGAAAATATAACATTGTATGGAAGGAAAGCAATATATGAAAAGGATTTACATTTCGCTTATGCTTGTTGCGATTGTAGCAGTCTTATCGGCTGTTCAGCTCGGCTTTGTAAGCGCAAAGGCAGACGGATTTATTTCAATGATTGAGCAGTGCGACAGGCATATGAGAAAAAGTAACTTTGAAGAAGCAATAACCCTTTGCAAAAAAATAGAAAATGAATGGAACGAGGGTGCAGAAAAGGTTGATATGCTGTTGATTCACGACTATGTTGATGACATCGGCAATGACATTTCAAAAATGCGCTCGTTTGCGGAGAACGGCAGTCCCGATATGTACTTTGCAATGAGTACGAGTGCAAAAAAAGAACTCGCTTCTATAAAGGAAAGCGAGTATCCAAAGCTTGAAAATATTCTTTAAAACAATTATAATTTCCCTGTTCTTGTTCTCACTGCTTCGATAATCCAGAAGATTACAAAAACAATAGCGTTTACGATAACAACGCTTGCTCCTGTCGGAGTGTCGAGCAAATAGGAAGCGCACATTCCGACAAAGAAACAACATACGGAAAGCACTCCCGAACAGAGAATAACGGATTTGAATTTCTTGCAGACTCTCATTGATGAAAGTGCTGGGAAAATAATCAGTGCAGAAATAAGCAATGTTCCCATAATTCTCATACCGATTACAATTGTCAATGCTGTGAGCAGAGCTATTACCGTGTTGTAAACGCCTGTTTTTAGTCCCGTTGCCCTGGAAAAGCTCTCGTCAAAGGTAACTGCAAAGATTTTGTTGTAAAAGATTACGAAAATTATTATTACGGCAAGGGCAAGCAGGGCACACATTATTGCGTCAGCCGTTGTTGTTGCAAGAATACTTCCGAAAAGATATGAGTTCAAATCGGTATTGACGCCCGATATGCTCACGCAAACAACACCTATGGCAAGCGAAGTGCTTGAAATTATTGCTATTGCCGCATCGCCGTTAATCTTACTGCTCTCGGAAAGTCTGAGCAACAAAAATGCCGCAACCACAATGACAGGAACAGCCACCTCCAGAGGAGCTAAGTTTAATGAAGCCGCAACAGCAAGCGCACCAAATCCGACATGAGAAAGTCCGTCGCCTATCATTGAGTAACGCTTCAGCACAAGCGTTACTCCGAGAAGTGCGGCGCAAAGCGACACAAGCAAACCGACAACAAAGGCTCTTATGATGAAATTGTAGGAAAACATTTCAATCAGCATTTCCATTACTGCTGTGCACCTCCTCTGTGATTGTGACGGCAGTCATCGCAGGGACAGTCGGTAATCATAAACTTTCTGCCGACATCCGAATGAAGATACTGATGAGCTGTTCCGTAAAAATAGCTATTCCTTGAGAGATGAAGAATTTTTGAAGCGTTGTTTACAGCCGCTGTTATATCGTGCGAAACCATAATTATTGTTATTCCGCTTTTGTTGAGCTGTTTAATCAGCGAGTACATATCAGCAGAGGCTTTCGGGTCAAGCCCCGTAACAGGCTCGTCAAGAATTAACAGCTTGTGAGTTGCGCATAATGCTCTTGCAAGCAGAACTCTCTGCTTTTGCCCTCCCGAAAGCTCTCTGAAGCATTTTTTTCTGAGAGGTAATATTCCCGTAAGCTCCATATTTTTTGCGGCGTCAGCTTTTTGCTCCTTCGAATAAAAAAGCGTGTGCTTTTTATTCAGACAGCCCGAAAGCACTACCTCGGACACAGAAGCAGGAAAGTCCTTTTGAAGAATCGTCTGCTGAGGAAGATAACCGATTTCATTTTGCATCAAGCCGTCACCAAAGGAAATTTCGCCGCCCTGAATGGACATCAGTCCGAGCAGACACTTCATAAGAGTAGTTTTGCCTGAGCCGTTTTCACCAACAATGCAGACATAGTCGCCTGCATTTATACTCAATGACAAATCGGATAAAATTGTTTTGCCCTCATAACCCATAGAAGCATTCAGAATTTTTATCAAAGCCATTATGACAAAGCCTCCTCAAGTGCCTGTGCATTTTGTTCCATTAAAGAAATATAAGTTGCTCCGCTTTCAAACTCTTCCTTAGTAACATTATGGCAGGAGGAAAATCGGAGCATTTTTGCATTTGTGTCCTCTGCTATAAGCCTTGCAACTTTTCCGTTTGAAAATTCAAGATAGAATACAACAGAAATGTTCTGCTCTCTGACAAAGTCAATCATATGCGTTACTGTCGATATGCTCGGTTCAGTTTCACTGCTGCAACCGGGAAAAGCACATTCATAATTAAGAGAGTAATCATTTACAAAATATAAAAAAGGAAAACGGTCGCCGAAAACAACTGTATCCTGCTTTTTGCTCTTTACAATATCTTTAAAACGACTGTCGAGTTTATCAAGCTCTGACAAATAAGCATTACAGTTTTCCTTGTACTTATTTTCATTTTTGCTGTCAACTGCACACAATTGAGTGCACACAGCTTTTGTAAGCCTCTTTGCGTTCTTTACAGAAGTCCAGATATGCTCGTCATATTCTTCCCCCTGCTCGTGCTCGTGTGCGTGTTCGGAATCGTGGTCGTGATTATGGTCTGCACTTTGCTCGTGAAGTAAGTCCACGCAATCCATCATACGAATAATTTTCATATCCTTGTTCTGAACAGAGGAAAGCACTGTTTCAACCCACTCGTCACTCTCGCCGCCGTTATAAATAAAAATATCGCAGTTTTCAATTGCAACTATGTCTGACGGAGAAGGTTCATAACTATGCGGCTCACTTCCCGGAGAAAGTAAAAGCTTAATATCGGCTTTATCACCTGCAATACTCCGTGTAAAATCG
>CALZCU010000050.1 GCA_945632055.1 uncultured Ruminococcus sp.
GTTGACTTGCCCGGTGCGCCTGCAGTGAGTGCGTAGCACTGGTCGAACAGCTTGAATGAGTTTGTCAGTGTGAGGAACAGACAAATTGTAATTGAGGGCATTACCTGCGGGATTGTGATGTGGAACAATCTCTGAGCTGAGTTTGCACCGTCAATCTGAGCTGCTTCAATGAGATCTGGCGAGATATTCTGTATGCCCGAAATGTAAATAATCATCATATAGCCTATCAATTGCCAATTCATAAGAATGACAAGTCCCCAGAAGCCGTAGGATGCGTCGGTTGTGATTGTTGCTCCGAAGAAATTAAGAAAGCCGTTGATAATCAGAAGCCAGATATAGCCCAGAACAATACCGCCGATGAGGTTGGGCATAAAGAAAATTGTTCTGAAAACATTTGTTCCTCTGAGTGCCTTTGTAAGCAGCATTGCAAACAAAAATGCGAGAATATTGATTGTAATAACGGAAACAACGGTGAATTTTACCGTAAACCACAGGGCATTCATAAAATCTTGATTTTGAAAAGCCTTGACAAAGTTGTCAAATCCTACCCATTTTGCATTATTGACCGTTTTAAATTTACAGAAAGCGAGATATACACCCATAATAAACGGAACCAAAAATGAAATAATAAATGCGGCAACTGTTGGAAGGGCAAAGACAGGAAACCATTTTTTTATTGCCTTTTGCATATTGTCCTCCATTTAAATTTAAAAGCTCCTGCCCCCGAGGGAGCAGGAGCTTTGCAATGAATTATTAATGTTAAAGTAAGCCTCAGCCGAGCTTATTCTGCTGTTGCTTCACGCTCTGTTTTCCACGAAGACTTAGCGTCGTCAACAACCTTTGACCAGTCCTTCTGTCCCTGAACATACTCAAGGAGTGAAGCACCGAACTCATTTTTCCAGTTTTCTGAAGGAATGCCTGCGAATGTCCATACTACAGACTCCATACCGTCCTTTTCCATCCAGGAAAGAACTTCCTTTGCAAGAGGATCAGAGGGCTTTTCCTTTTCGCCGAATGAGGTGAACGGAGCAATGAATCCGAGCTCATCTGTAACAGCCTTCTTGCCGTAATCGCTTGTGAAGAGCCACTCGAGGAAGTCGATTGAAGCCTGCTGTGTTGCTTCATCAACCTGGCTGTTAATAGCAAAGTAGTTTTCTGTACCAACGCAAAGACACTGCTTAGCCTCGTTTTCAACGCCCATATAGAGAGGTAAGAATTTGATGTTTTCTTCCTTTACAACATTGCCGTCAACACCGCTAACCTGGCTCCAAGCCCAGTTACCGTTTTGAATCATAGCGCATTTGCCTGTAGCAAATTCAGCCATTGACTCGTCAACAGTCTTGCCGCCGAGGAGCTTCTTGTCTGTGCAGGAGTTGTTGGTGTAGAGATCAAAGAGGTTCTTGTAGTTGTCTGAGTACTTAAATGCAAGCTCTTTAGCGTTCAGGCAGGAAGTAATCGGGCTTTCGCTGCCTGTGTTGAACTCATAATAAAGCGGAACATTCATAAGGTGAGTCTGCCATCTCCAATCATCACCCGTCTTGAGTGAGGTTGAACCGAACACGCCTTCGATGCCGAGCTTATCCTTCTTAGACTGCATATCCTCAACAACAAGCTTGAGTGTGTCAAAGCTCTTGATTTCGTCTGTTGACTTAGCCTTTGCACCCTCGGTCTTGAAGTATTTCTGCATAACCTCGTCATTATAGATAATGCCGTAGCCCTCAACTGCATAAGGAATACCGTAAACGCCGTCGTCCTTTGTTACAGCAAGAGATTTGTCGGAAAGAAGGTCATAAAGCTTTGTGTCCTTAAGATCTGCGCAGTAATCAGACCAGTTCTGATAACCTACAGGACCGTTAATCTGGAAGATTGTAGGAGGATCTGATTTTGCGATTTCTGATGTAAGGGTTTTTTCGTATTCGCCGGAAGCAGCAGTCTTAACCTTAACCTCAATGCCTGTTTTATCCTTGTACTCCTTTGCAATAGCTTCGTACTTCTCTGAAATTTCAGGCTTAAAGTTCAAGAAATAGATTGACTTTACATTGGATGTATCAACCTTACTGTCCGAATCCTTCTTTGCATCGGAAGAGGATTCTCCGCCGCCACAGCCTGCAAACGCAGTTGCCATCATGCAGCCTGCCATTGTAAGGGCAAGCGCTTTTTTGACTGTTTTCATTTTAAAAATCTCCTTTAAAAAATTTAAATTAAGAAATTGTTGCCGCAATTGCCAAAATATTGCTCAAGCGCATATGTAAACGGCATCGTAACTGCGACAACCTTTCTAAATATAATAATAGCACAAAGTATTTCAATTTTCAATAGTTATTTAGACATTTTTTCTAAACTGTTTTGCTTCGTAGAGAGAAAATCAATAAAATTGTCGATAGAATAACGATTTTATATGGAAATATGTATAATCGGCGATGTCAGTGATAATTGCAGAAATTGAGGAAAAATGTATAAAAAACGGCTTTTTTGAAGGGCTGTGCCTGTCGTCGTTTGTTCAATTCGGCGAGTGATTAATGTAAAAGGTAAAGTTGTATAAAAAGTAATTCTAATAGTTGTATAAATTGCCGTTTTTAATTTTTTTAATATTTTTATATAGCATATTGGGGAAATTTATGGTAACATGTACTTGAGTGTGGAGTATTGAAAGTTCCACATTATTTTAGAAGCTTTGAAAGGAGAATCACACAATGAAAAGGAAAGGATTTTTTAAGTGTATAAGCGTTGTTTTAACGCTTTGCATGATGCTGTCCTGCGTTTCCTTCTCGTTTGCAACCGTCAGTGCGGCTGAGGTTGAAGGCGGGGCTGAGGTATCGGCAGCAAACAACGGCGACAATTTCTCTTGGGATAATGCGTCGGTTTACTTCCTTCTCACAGACCGTTTCAAGAACGGCAACACATCAAACGACCATTCATACAACAGAGGCCTTGACAAAAACGGAAATATCGTTTCGGGTATTGACGAAAGGGCAACCTTCCACGGCGGTGACTTTGCCGGTGTTACTCAGGCAATCAACGACGGCTACTTCACAGACCTCGGAGTTAATGCAATCTGGATTTCTGCTCCCTACGAGCAGCTCCACGGCTATGTTGTAGGCGACAACTCAAGCCCCAGCTTTGCACACTATTCCTACCACGGCTACTATGTGCTTGACTACACACAGACCGACGCTAACTTCGGTACGCCTGAGGAGTTTCAGACACTTGTTGATACTGCTCACTCAAAGGGAATCAGAGTTATCATCGACATTGTAATGAACCACGCAGGCTACAACTCGCTCTACGATATGAACGAGTACGGCTTCGGTACAGTTGAGACAGGCTGGGAGAATGACTATTTCAGCCACACAAATATTTCAAACAGCATATACCACAGCTATATCGACTACGATAATAACGCTGCCGATTGGGCTAAGTGGTGGGGTCCTGACTGGATTCGCTGCGGTGTAGCAGGCTATACACAGGGCGGCGGCGACAGCCTTACAATGTCGCTTGCAGGACTTCCCGACTTCAAAACAGACTCAACCAAGACTGTCGGAATCCCCGAGCTTCTCAAGACAAAGTGGACAAAGGAAGGCAGACTTGCTCAGGAAACAAGCGAGCTTTCCTCTTACCTCAGCAAGAACGGCAAGACTCAGACGGTTACAAACACAATTTCCTATTGGCTCTCAACCTGGGTAAGAGAGTACGGTGTTGACGGCTTCCGCTGTGATACTGCAAAGCATGTTGACCTTGGTTCGTGGAAAA
Source organism: uncultured Ruminococcus sp. (assembly GCA_945632055.1). Classification (GTDB taxonomy): domain Bacteria; phylum Bacillota; class Clostridia; order Oscillospirales; family Acutalibacteraceae; genus Ruminococcoides. Next base: position 3,751 of record CALZCU010000050.1, read on the forward strand.
CACTCAAGGACACCTGCGTTGACGCTCTTAAGGAGTGGCGACAGAACAACCCCTCAAAGCCCGGTGCAAATTGGGACGAGGACTTCTGGATGACAGGCGAATGTTGGGACCACAACATCGGCGCCGGCTATGACGGCTACTATACCCAGGGCGGCTTTGACTCAATGATTAACTTTGAAACTCAGGGCGGCGGCTTGCTTTCAGGCGATAAAATCAAGGGTATCTACAACGGCTACGCATCAGCAATCAACACTAACGATAAGTTCAACCAGCTTTCATACTTATCCTCACACGACTCAACACTTGCAAGAGGAAATATGATTTCAACAGGCTCGGCATTCCTGCTTCTCCCCGGTGCAGTTCAGATTTACTACGGCGATGAAACAAGCCGTCCTCTCGTAAGCGGAATCCCCAATGACGGAAACGGCGGCGCAGGCCACTCTCTCCGCAGTGATATGAACTGGGATTCAATGGATAAAACAGTTCTCGCTCACTGGCAGAAGGTCGGCTCCTTCAGAAACGACCACATTTCAGTCGGCGCAGGCTCAAACATAGACCTCACAACAACATCAGGCTACGCTTTCGGCAGAACCTATGAAAAGAACGGCGTTACCGACAAGGTTGCAGGCTGTATCTATGCAGGCTCAAATTCAAATGTAACAATTGATGTTTCCTCAATCTGGGCAGACGGTCAGTACCTTGTAAACGCATACGACCAGTCCTCTGCAACAGTACAGGGCGGCAAGGTAACCTTCAACAGCGGTGCAAACGGCACAATCCTCATTCAGGAGCCTGACGGCAGACCGCTTATGTCTGTAAAGGGCGAAGCAAAGTTCTCAGGCACACAGAATGTTACGGTTTCTCTTGAGGAATGTACAAGTGCAAAATGCTCAATTGACGGCGGCAACAAGTTCATTGTCAAGAACGGCGACAGCTTTGCAATCGGCAACACAGGCTATGACGGCGACACAATCACCGTAACTCTTGAGGGCGAAAACGAAAAGGGCAGTGCAAAGAGCGAATTTTCATTTGTAAAGGTTGCTCAGGGACAGGGTACTACCGACCCGTCAACAGGTCCCACTCAGCCCGCAGAAAAGGCAAAAATCACAGTAAAAACATGGGACGGTTCAGCTCCCTACGCATATGTATGGACAGGCTCAAGCACAGCCCTCAACGGCTCCTGGCCGGGAAAACAGCTCACACAGAAGAACGCTGACGGCACCTACACCCTTGAGCTTGACACAACAGAAACATACAATGTTGTTCTTAACAACGGTGGAGACAGCGCAAAGAGCAAAGACCTTAAGGGTCTGAACGGTGCGTCTGTTCTTGAGGTTACAGACTCCTCCTACAATTCAAAGATTGTATCAACAGGTTCAGGCTCAGGCTCAGGCGGCGGAGAGGTAACAGAGGATTCTGTTATTATCCGTGTTAAATCCTTTGACGGCTCTGCTCCCAACCTCTATGTATGGGACGATGATGACAAATCAATCAACGGCTCCTGGCCGGGAAAGGCTCTTTCCGAAAAAGACGAGGACGGCAACTATGTTCTCACAATCCCCAACAAGTCGACCGTAAGTGCTATTGTAAACAAGAACGGCGGTCAGACAAGCGACATCACAGGCATTTCAGGCGAGGTGCTTATCACAATCACAAATGCAGAATGTACCTCATATAAGCTCGAAAAGATTGAAGCTCCCGTAAGTGGTGCGGCTCTTCTCAGAAAGGAAGCAAGAGAGGTTAAGGCTATGACAGCCTCCGACTACACCTCAAACTCCTGGGAGCCGTTAAACTCCTATATGTATACCGTTGATTCTCTTATCGGACAGGCAGGAGAAGTTGACGAAGCAGAAATCACAAATGCAATTTCACAGCTCCAGACTCTTAAGAGCCAGCTTGAGCTTGTTCAGCCTAAGCTCACCTATGCTGTTGCAGGCAACGGCACTGTAAAGGGTGTTTCTGTTCCCGATGCAGATGTAACAGTAAATATCGGCGGCAAGAGCAACAGCGTAAAGGCTGACGATGTTACGGGCGAATTTGTTGTAACGGGAGCAACAGTTAACTCCTCAACAACAATCACCGTGAACGCTTCAAGAAAGGGACTTTCCGCTCAGAAATTCTCATACAGTATGTCAAACGGAAACATCAGCGGCGGTGAGATTCCGACATCTCCCACAGTTCCCACAACAGCTCCGACAGCACCCACAACTGTTCCCACAACAGCACCCACAACTGTTCCTACAACAGCACCTACAACAGCACCCACAACAGCACCTACAACGGTTGCTCCGACGACAGCACCCACAACAGTTGCTCCGACGACAGCACCTACAACAGTTGCTCCGACGACAGCACCTACAACTGCTCCGACAAACGAGCTTACAGTAAAGGCAACCTCAAACATCTTCCCTGCCGTTTCAAAGACAGTAAACAAGAACGACGGAACTGTAACGGTTACCTACAAGCTGACTGCAAATATGAAGGCAGTTAACGCTCAGTGGGCGCTTACCTATGACAATACAAAGCTTGAATACAAGGCAGAAAACAACACAGTAAACGGCAGTCTGAACATTATGCCCGTTGTAAGCGACATTCTTGTATTCAGACAGAACGGAAATGTTCTCAAGGGCAACTTCACAACAACAAGTATGGTTGAGTTCGGAAGCAACGCTGATTTTGTAACCGTTAAGTTCAACATTATCGGCACAGGCGAAGCAACAGTTGACCTCAATCTGGTTGTATTAAGCCTTGGCTACAGGGACGCAAGCAATAACCTTAAAACAGCTTCAATTGTTGACGGCGGCGTAAAGCAGAACATTTCAGGCAT
>CALZCU010000051.1 GCA_945632055.1 uncultured Ruminococcus sp.
ATAGATGTCGACCGTATCTATGACAGCTGCGGAGCAAAGGACTGCCTGAGCGATTTGCCGCTGATGTTCACAAAGGAGGAGCAGGAGCTTGTTGAAAACGCCTGTTCTGTGCGGATAAACAGGGCAAATGTAATTACATCAACAGTCGAGGTTGAGCCTGTTGCGTTTCACAGAGGCTTCTATTCAGTAGATGTAGTATTTTATTTTTCTGTGAGCGTCGATGTCTATTTAAGCTCGGGAGCTATTCCGACTACTGTGAATGGACTCGCCGTTTACGGCAAACGGGTTGTGCTTTACGGCAGTGACGGAAGCATAAAGTCGTATTCAAGTGACAAGCCCGTAAAGTGCGACAAAAAGGAAAACGAGTGTTCCTGCAATTACATTGGCTGTATGCCAAAGGCGACTGTTCAGATTTCAAATCCGATGGCTTTGTCTGCAAAGCTTGTACCCTGCAAGCATTACTGCCCGATGCCCTGCGAGGCAATACCGCAGTGTGTTCGTGAATATTTCTGCGGCGAGCTTGTTCACCCCTGCAAAAAGCAGCTGACAGCCACAATCGGAATATTCACAATTACAAGATTGCAGCGTAGAGTGCAGATTATGATTCCGTCATATGATTTCTGTGTGCCGCGCAAGGAGTGCAAGACAAAGACAGACGATCCCTGTGAGGTTTTCAGCAAAATAGAATTTCCGACCGACACATTCTTTCCGCCGAAGTCGGAGGAATGTGAAAGAAACGACAATCCGTTTGAATGTGACTGCGAAGAATAAACTATCTGATTGTCTATCAGTTCCCCGCCCCGAAACAGAAATTCTGCTTCGGGGTGATTTTATTTAAATGTCAAACAGACTTATCTGCTGTTCTTTGCTTTCATATTTGTGCAGATACCCGAACACTTCGTTTATGTTATGCATAATTCCGTTTTTACGACAGGTTTCATCAATTATTTTCATAAGCTTGCCGTTGTTACTGCTTGTAACCTCGTAGGAGTTTCCATATGTTTTTATGTATTTTTCTTTAATTCCCTTAAAGTGTCGGTCAAGTCTGCTGTAAAAATATTCTCTGCTTCCGCTTCTCAGTGTAAGCCCTATGCCGAAGCATATTATTCCCTTTACCTTTGCTTCTGTGCAGTAATCGAGTAATCCTCTTATATTTTCCTCGGTATCGTTAATAAAAGGCAGAAAAGGGTCAAGCCAGACAACTGTTGGAATACCGTTGTCACGGAAAACTTTGAGAGCTTCAAATCTTTCTCTTGTTGAGGAAACACACGGTTCAATTACCTTGCAAAGACTTTCGTCACAGGTGGTCAGCGTCATCTGAACAACAGCCTTACTTTTGCTGTTTATGCTTTTAAATAAGTCCAAATCACGCAGTATGTCGGAAGATTTTGTAAGCACAGATGCACCGAAGCCGTAGTTGTTTATAATTTCAAGACAACGCCTTGTGAGCATAAGCTTTCTTTCAAGCGGAATGTAAGGATCCGACATAGAGCCTGTGCCTATCATACATTTTTTGCGTTTGCTTTTCAGAGCCTTTTCAAGCAGGAGGGGCGCATTTTGCTTTACCTCAATATCTTCAAAATTATGCTCCATTCCATAGCAAAGACTTCTCGAATCACAGTAAATGCAGTTGTGCTGACAGCCTCTGTAAATATTCATATTGTTGCTTGATGATAAAATTCCTTTTGCGTTTACTATGTGCATAACTAACTCAGTCTTCCTTTGCATCAACAAACCATCTGTTTTCTTCAAGATACAAATAACGCTCCCTGCCGAGTATGCGGCAGGTGTATCTTATGCCTGCTCCGCCTGCTTTGAGCGAAGCGGCATATCTTATATCGGTTATTCTGTCAATGGCATATTTTTTATCGTCATTCCAATAAATGTACTCGGGAAGCAGATTTCCGTCGCAGTCAAAGGTTGCTGTTACCTTGATGTATTTTTTCATTTCAAATCCCTCTTATAAATAGCCGACAGGGTGTATAGTGTGGTCGTCCTTCGGATTAAATGACGAGAGTTGTTTATCCCTGAGAAGTGCGGCAGGTCTTACAACATAGTTCCCGAACCGCTTTTTCAGCCTGTCGAGCGTTTTGTCAAGCTGTTCATTCTGCTTCAGCTTTTCCTCGCTGTTTAGCAGGCTTATCTGGTGCGGAATATTATCGTGAACAAAGTCGGTCACCGAAACTCCCACGCTTCTCAGCGGCCTTTGAATATTACAGCTTCTTTTGAACAGCGACACGGCATTTTCGGTGATAACCTTTGTAAGGTTGGTGTAGTCCTCAAGAGTGCACTGTCGTGTAAAGGTGTTCAGCTCATTGTCACGAACGCTGATTCCGACTGTTTTTGCAAGGAAGCCCTGCTCACGCATACGGCGGCACACGCTGTCGCACAGCACATACATAACCGCCTTTACATCTTCAAATGTTTTCATATCCCTCGGAGTTGTTGTTGAGTTGCCGATTGACTTGACCTCGGTGTTTTCGTCCATATGGGCGACGGGGGAGGAGTCAAAGCCGTTTGCAAAGCCGTAAATCAAATCGCCCCATTTTCCGAGATGCTTTCTGAGAATTTCAAGCGGAGCATTTGCAATATCACCTATTGTATATATACCTATGCAGTTCAGCTTTTTCCTTGTAGCCCTTCCGACATACAGCAAATCGCCGGCAGGGGAGTTCCACACAATATCCTTGTAGTTATCCCTTGTTATGCAGGTGACTGCGTCTGGCTTTTTGTAGTCGCTTCCGAATTTTGCAAAAATCTTGTTGAAGCTCACACCTATGCTTACGGTGATTCCAAGCTCCTCTTTAATTCTGCTTTTTATCTCAAGAGCCGTTTTCAAGCCGTCATTCTTAGGACTGTGGGTGATGTCAAGCCACGCTTCATCAAGTCCGAAGCTTTCAATCCTGTCGGTGTAGTCGCTGTAAATGCGCCGAGCCATTTTTGAAAATCTCTTGTAAAGCTCAAATCGGGGAGGCAGGGTGACAAGCTCGGGACATTTTTGCTTTGCCTGCCAGATAGCTTCTCCCGTTTTAACATTATATTTTTTAGCGATTTCATTTTTAGCCAGAATTATTCCGTGCCTGTTTTCCGCATCTCCGCTGACAGCAACAGGCTTGTTTCTCAGCTCAGGGTGGTGCAGACATTCAACGCTTGCGTAAAAGCTGTTGCAGTCGCTGTGCAGAATAATGCGGTCGTTTTTATATTTGTTTTTATCAACGGAGTTTAAAATATTCATAAAATCATCTCGAACTAATGTTTTATTTAATTATAGAACATCTGTTCTAATATGTCAATAAGAAAATTTATGAAATTTTTTAACCTAAATTGACAGAACACAATATATTGTGGTACAATCTATTATGTTAAATTATGTAAAAATCAAAACGGAGGTATCGCAATGGAAGCTTACAAAAAGGAATTTATAGAATTTATGGTGGACTGTCAGGTTCTGAAGTTCGGAGATTTTGTGACAAAAAGCGGAAGAAAAACACCGTTCTTTGTAAACACAGGCTTTTACAGAACAGGCGCACAGCTCAGAAGACTCGGTCAGTATTATGCAGAGGCAATCAACAGCAAATTCGGTCTTGACTTTGATGTCCTCTTCGGACCAGCCTACAAGGGTATTCCGCTTTCCGTAGCCGCAACAATTGCAATCAGCGAAAAATACGGCAAGGATATCCGTTACTGCTCAAACAGAAAAGAGGTAAAGGACCACGGAGATAAGGGTATTCTGCTCGGCAGTCCGATAAATGACGGTGATAAGGTCGTTATCATTGAAGATGTAACAACAGCAGGCACTTCAATTGAGGAAACTCTGCCGATTATCAAGGCTCAGGGCGATGTCAGCCCCATTGGACTTGTAGTTTCTGTTGACCGTATGGAAAGAGGACAGGGCGAAAAGAGCGCGCTCAGTGAAATCGAAGAAAAATACGGACTTAAAACTACGGCTATTGTAACAATGGCTGAGGTTGTAGAGCATCTTTACAACAAGGAGTACAAGGGTAAGGTTGTAATTGACGACAAGCTCAAAGCGGCAATTGACGCATATTACGAGCAGTACGGAGTTAAGTAATTAAAATATTTCATAAAAATTTTCAGAGGTTTAATATGGCTTCATCAACCGGAAAAGAGCATACGGGACACCGACAGCGTTTAAGAAAAAAGTTCATAGAAAACGGATTTGATGTGTTTGAGCCGCACGAGGCTCTGGAAATGTATCTGTTTTATGCAATTCCGAGAAAGGATACAAATCCGCTGGCGCACAGGCTTCTTGACAAATATCAGACGATAAGCGGAGTTTGCGACGCACCGGTTGATGAGCTGAGAAACGAGTTCGGCTTATCGGAGTCTGCGGCGGTGTTTCTCAAAATGCTTCCCGAAATGTCAAGGCTGTATAATGAGTCAAAAATGTCCTATGATAATGTTATCGAGCCGGAAAGAGTCGGCGAGATGTTTATGACTAAATTTATCGGCAGAACGAGCGAGGCTGTTGCGCTTATGCTCGGTGACGCAAAGGGAAAAATGATATATTTTAATATCATTGCAAAAGGCTCAATAAATTCAACCGATATGCCGATAAGAAAGATTGTTGACCTTGCGCTCAGGCACAACGCAAAGGTAGCCTTTATAGCGCACAATCACCCCAGCGGTTCGGCGTTTCCGTCAGCAAGCGACCTTGAAACAACCAAGAGCCTTTACGAAACACTGAGCACAATAGGAATTGAATTGATTGACCATTATATAATCACAAATGAGGACTATGTTTCGCTTCGTGACAGCGGCATAGCAGGCAATATTTTCTACAGCGATATTTAAGGTAAATGATACGGTCGGGAAATAGAGCAATACAATAACCCCGACCTATCTGCACGAGCTAAAATCCATAGTAATTTCTATAACAAACGATACAGTCGGGTAACCGAGAAATCCAACATTACCGACTTATCTACTCGAGCTAAAAATGTTTAAGATTCATTCTAAGTATAAGCCTACGGGCGACCAGCCACAGACAATTGAAAAGCTTGTAAAAAGCATAAATGACGGAAACAAGGAGCAGACTCTGCTCGGTGTAACAGGCTCAGGCAAGACATTTACAATGGCGAATGTGATTGAGAGATTGCAAAGACCTACGCTTGTTCTTGCCCACAATAAAACCCTTGCGGCACAGCTTTGCAGTGAGTTCAAGGAGTTTTTCCCCGACAATGCGGTTGAGTATTTCGTGAGCTATTACGATTATTATCAGCCCGAAGCGTATGTTGCACAGACGGATACCTATATTGAAAAGGACAGCTCAATCAACGATGAAATTGATAAGCTCCGCCACAGCGCAACGCTTGCTCTTTCCGAAAGGCGAGATGTAATAATAGTAGCCTCAGTTTCCTGCATCTACAGCTTAGGCAACCCTATTGATTACCGCAATATGGTAATTTCTCTGCGCCCGGGAATGGAAAAAAGCCGTGACGAGCTGATAAAAAAGCTCGTGGAGCTTCAGTATGAGCGCAACGATGTTAATTTCATCAGAAACAAGTTCAGAGTCAGGGGAGATGTAGTTGAAATTTTCCCTGCTTCGTCAAATGATTCTATAATCAGGGTTGAATTTTTCGGAGATGAAATCGACAGGATTTCCGAGATAAATCCGCTGACAGGCGAGCTGAAGGCACTTTTGCGCCACGCCGCAATCTATCCTGCATCTCACTATATTGTGTCGAGGGATAAAATGAAGATTGCCCTTGATGAAATTGAGAGCGAGCTTCAGGACAGGCTTGCCTATTTTCGAGAGAACGGCAAGCTCCTTGAGGCACAGCGGCTTGAACAGCGAACTCATTATGATATGGAGATGCTTCAGGAAATCGGCTTCTGTACGGGAATTGAAAACTATTCGAGAATTTTGTCGGGCAGAGCGCCCGGCTCGTCACCGTATACACTGCTCGATTACTTCCCGAAGGATTTTCTGCTTTTTGTCGATGAGTCCCATGTAACGCTTCCGCAGGTAAGGGGAATGTACGCAGGCGACAGAGCGAGAAAGAAAAATCTTATCGACTACGGTTTCAGACTGCCCTCTGCGTATGACAACAGACCGCTCAATTTTGATGAGTTTTACGAAAGAATCAATCAGGCTGTGTTTGTCAGCGCAACTCCGGGAGATTTTGAAATTGAAAAGTCAGAGGTTGTCGCAGAGCAGATTATCCGCCCGACAGGACTTTTAGACCCTGAAATATCAGTAAGACCTACCGAGGGACAGCTTGACGACCTCGTTTCTGAAATAAATTTAAGAACGGCTAAAAAACAGCGCACGCTCGTTACGACATTGACCAAGAAGATGGCTGAGGACTTGACAGCCTACCTTGAAACAATGGGAATCAAGGTTAGGTATATGCATCACGACATCGACACAGTTGAGCGAATGGAGATAGTGCGTGATTTGCGCCTCGGAGAGTTTGATGTGCTTGTGGGAATCAACCTTCTGCGAGAGGGACTTGACATTCCCGAGGTGTCGCTCGTTGCCGTTCTGGACGCCGACAAGGAGGGCTTTTTAAGAAGCACACGCTCACTGATTCAGATT
>CALZCU010000052.1 GCA_945632055.1 uncultured Ruminococcus sp.
ATAGTTGACCGCCTTTCTGTGGTGGTCAATCACGATAACACGCTTGAACTTTTCATAAAGCTCTGCGCTCTCAAGCGAATTTTTGAGGTGGGTGTCCACAATGACAAGCAGTGACCTCGGAGTTACCCCTCGGATTGCTTCGTCCGGGGAGATGAAAATATCGCTGTCAAGCCTGCTTTCGGCATAGGAAACAAGCTGTTTTGCCATTGAGGTTTCCTTGTTGATAACGATTTTGCAGTAGCGGCGGAAGGATTTTTCCATAATGCACTGCAGTCCGATTGCAGAGCCTACGCAGTCAAGGTCGGAAAAACGGTGTCCCATAATGTAGACCTTGTCGCAGTCCGTAACGGCACGGCTGACTGCGTTTGCAATCACACGCATACGCACCTTGCTCACCTTTTCTGCGGCTGCGGCTGTTCCTCCGAAAAATTCGTAGCTGTTATCCTTGATAACGGCAACCTGATCGCCGCCCCTGCCCAGAGCCATTTCAAGCGCTTTTCTTGCGTTCATTTCGCTGTCCCTGAGCTTTTTTGAACCTCTGCAAAGACCGACTGAGATTGTCGCCATATGGTTATTCACGCTGATGGAGCGGATCGTTTTGAGAATCGGGAATTTCTGAGAAATCATCTTTTCAACATCGGATTCCCTGAAAATCACCATATATCTGTTTGTGCCGATTTTTTTGTAAAGCGCGCCGTATTCAGCCGCCCACTTCTGGAGATTTGTTTCAACAGTGAGCGAAACCTCGGAATATGCCTCGTCGGAGTCGCTTGAAAAATCCTCTGCATTGTCAAAGGTGATTATTGCAACGCAGGGCATTGTTGCGTGATATTCACGAAGCATTGACTTGTAATATGTATTTTCAATAAAATGACATATTACACCGTCACCGACCGACAGGCAGAAAACTGTGTATTCTCTGCCGTCAACGGCAACATCTTCGCCCTCTCCGTCCTTGATGTCGTCAATCTCAAAGCCGGAAAGATAGGAGTTAATATCCTCGCCCTCAGGACTCTTTCCTCCGCACATCGCCTTTCGGAATCGGGCGTTGCACCAGAGAATATCTCCCTTTGCGCCTGCAACGGCAACAGGATATTTATATTTTTCAAGATGTTCGGGATCAAGCCCGCTGATTCTTTCGGCGGCAGCCTTTACAGTGCCGCTGATATAGCTGCGAAATCTAAGTGATAAGACGAAAACTACCGTTACGGCGGCAACGGATATGCCAAGCTCCACATAACACAGCACAATGTTGTAATTATATGAAGCGAAGGTCATAAGCAGCATTACCGCAGCGAAAATTATAAACCACGGAGTAAGCGTCCAATGTTTTTTTCTCATAATGTCCCTCTGTATGCCAACGGTTGCCCGAAAAAACTCGGACAAAATATATTATACTTCCTGTAAAATAGGAAGAATCATAGGTGCTCTGCGTGTGCGCTGACCAATCAGCTTAGCCACATCGTCTTTAATGCGGTTCTTGATTACGCCCCACTCGTGAATATTATTCTCGGCGCAGTCCTCAAGAATTGCAAGCGCAAGTTTCCTGACCTCGTCAAGAAGTCCCTCGCTCTCTCTGACATAGACAAAGCCTCTTGAAACTATGTCGGGACCGCTGATTACATGGCCGTCATATACATCGAGCGACGCAACAATGATAATAAGTCCGTCCTGACCGAGATGCTTTCGGTCACGAAGTACGATACTTCCCACATCGCCGACGCCGAGACCGTCAACGAACACCTTGCCTGCCTGAACGGGAGCAAGCTCCTTCATATAGTTTTCGCTGATTTCGACAACACTGCCGACATCTCCGATAAATATGTTCTTTCTGTCCATTCCGAGAAACTCGGCAAGCTCTGCGTGCTTTCTGAGGTGCTTCTGCTCGCCGTGAACGGGAATAAAGTATTTCGGCTTCACAAGGCGGTGCATTATCTTAAGCTCCTCCTGACAGGCGTGTCCCGAAACATGAACCTCGTACATCGACTCATAAATCACCTTACAGCCCTTTTTGAGAAGCTCGTCTACTACATTTCCGACGGTTTTCTCGTTTCCGGGAATCGGATTTGCCGAGATGATTATGAAATCGCCCTCGCCGACCATAACCTTGCGGTGGTCTGAATATGCCATTCTTGAGAGTGCGCTCATCGGCTCGCCCTGACTGCCCGTTGTGACAAGCACAACCTGCTGGGGCATATACTTGTCGAGCATATCTATGTCAATGATGATATTTTCGGGGATATGGAGGTAGCCGAGCTTTTTGGCAACCTCCATATAGTTAACCATACTTCTGCCCGAAAAAGCAACCTTTCTGCCGTACTTTTCAGCACAGTTGATAATCTGCTGTACTCTGTTGACATTTGAAGCAAAGGTGGCAATAATAATTCTGTAGTTTTCTGCGCTCTTGAACAGACTGTCAAGGCTGTCAGACACCATTCTTTCGGTAGGCGTATAGCCGGGACGGTTTGCGTTTGTGCTTTCTGCGAGAAGTGCCAGAACGCCCTCATCACCTATTTTTGCAAGGCTTGAAAGGTCAATCATATCTCCCGTAATCGGTGTGCAGTCAATTTTGAAATCACCTGTGTGAATTATTGTTCCTGCGGGAGTTCTGATTGCAAAGGCAACTGCGTCGGGAATAGAATGGTTTACATGAATGAACTGCACGCTCATACAGCCGAGCCTGATTGTATCGCCTGCATTGACAACATTGAGCTGTGACTTGTTGAACAGACTGTGCTCTCTGAGCTTGTTGCCGACAAGACCGAGTGTGAGCGGAGTTCCATAGATTGGAACATTTACCTTTGAGAGAAGAAAAGGCAGACCGCCGATGTGATCCTCGTGACCGTGAGTAAGCACAATGCCCTTTACTCTCTCGTAATTCTGCTCAATGTAGGAAAAATCGGGGATGACAAGGTCAACTCCGAGCATATCTCCGTCAGGGAAAGCCATTCCGCAGTCAACGATTATAATATCGTTTTCACATTCAATGAGGGTGATATTTTTTCCGATCTCGTTAAGTCCGCCGAGAAAGGCAATCTTAACGGACGGCTTTATTATCTCTTTCTGAATCAGATTCTTTGAGTAAGGCATTTTTTTGTAATTCTTTTTTCCGTTCTGAGCAAAGTTCTTTCCTCTGCCCTTTGAATACTGCTTTGAATTGTATTTTTTACCCTTTGAGTACCTGTTTTGCTTCATATCATAATTATCTTTTCTTGTTTCTGTACTCACAAATTTACCTCCGTAATCATTAGAATTTTTAACAGACAGCGTATGAATAAGCCGTATTCGATATTGAGCATTATACTCCGCTGTCAAAATATATTCAGGTCAGCCTTTCTCCCTGCCAAAGACGAATATTATGCGCTCATATTCATAGAAGGAAAAGGCTGTTCCCGATAATAATCCGCAAGCATCATACGGATTTTATTTCATTATTAATAAAGATTATATTATTCCGAGTATATATTCATTATATTTTAACGCAAATCACAGCCCTGTGTCAAGGCGGTAAAAGAATTATAACCCATTATTTTGAAAACATAACGGAAATAAAATTATCTGTCTGATAATATTATGCGCCGCTTTGAGCAAAATAATAACTAAATCCAAATAAAGGTTGCATTTGTCATTTGAGCGTATTATAATATTAGAGAACGCCAAAAAAGGAGAATACGCTTGAAACAGGTTGAAATTTTTACTGACGGCGCTTGCAGCGGAAATCCCGGTCCGGGTGGCTGGGGTGCTGTTCTGAGATATAACGGTCACGAAAGGGAGCTTTCCGGCGGAGAAGCCGACACCACCAACAACCGAATGGAGCTTTGTGCTGTAATCAATGCGCTCGAGGCGCTCAAGGAGCCGTGCAGCGTAACTCTCTACAGCGACTCGCAGTATGTCTGCAACGCTCTCAAGCTCGGCTGGGCTAAAAAGTGGAAGGCAAATAACTGGATGCGTAACAAAAAAGAGCCTGCGCTGAATCCCGAATTATGGGACAGGCTGCTTAAGCTCTGTGAAATCCACGAGGTTGAGGTTGTCTGGGTTAAAGGCCACGCAGGTCATCCCGAAAACGAAAGATGTGACCGTCTTGCCGTTGCAGCGGCACAGAAGTATTCATAATTTAATTTATTTTTCAAAGGTGATATATATGAGAAATATTTATGCCGATAACTCGGCTACAACAGCTCTTGCACCCTCGGTGCTTGAAAAGATGATGCCCTACCTCACTGAGGTTTACGGCAATCCGTCAAGCCTTTACCGCATAGGCGGAAAAGCAAAGGAAGCTGTTGAGAACGCAAGAGAAAATATTGCTAAAAATCTCGGAGCAAAATATCCGAGCGAAATTTTCTTTACATCGGGCGGAAGTGAATCCGACAACTGGGCTTTAAAGGGCGTATGCCACGCACTCAGAGCTAAGGGCAAAAAGCACATAATCACTTCAAAATTTGAGCATCACGCAATCCTGCACACCTGTCAGGCTCTTGAAAAGGACGGCTTTGAGGTAACCTACCTCGATGTTTACGAAAACGGCATTGTTCGTCCCGAAGATGTTGAAAACGCAATTCGTGAGGATACGGCTATTGTATCTATTATGTATGCTAACAACGAAATCGGCACAATCCAGCCGATTCCCGAAATAGGCGCAATCTGCAAAAAGCACGGCGTTCTTTTTCACACCGACGCTGTTCAGGCGGCAGGCTATGTTAAGATTAATGTTGTTGAGCAGAATATTGATTTGCTCTCTATGACCGCTCACAAAATTCACGGTCCGAAGGGCTGCGGATTGCTCTATGTAAGACGGGGTGTTAAGATTGACAACCTTATCGAGGGCGGCGCACAGGAGAGAAACAAACGAGCAGGCACTGAAAATGTTGCAGGCATTGTCGGTCTTGACGCTGCACTCCAGCTTTCTGTCGATACAATGGAAGAGCGAAATGCAAAGCTTATTAAAATGCGTGACCGTCTTATTGACGGACTTCTCAAAATTGAGCGTTCAAGAATCAACGGCGACAGAGTGCACAGACTCCCATGCAATGTCAATATGTGCTTTGAGGGAATTGAGGGCGAAAGCCTTTTGTTAAGGCTCGACCTTTGCGGTATTTCTGCTTCCTCAGGCTCAGCCTGCACATCGGGAAGCCTTGACCCGAGCCATGTTCTGCTTGCAATCGGACTTCCCCACGAAATTGCGCACGGCAGTATGCGCCTTTCATTCTCGGACGAGAACACCGAGGAGGATATTGATTATATCCTTGAAAAAGTACCCGAAATAGTAAGCTATTTAAGAGCTATGTCACCGCTTTGGGAAAAAATCAAAGCAGACGAAGCGGCGCAGAACTCTTGATATATAGATATATATAAATTTTAAGGAGGTTTAAGATATTATGGCATATTCTGAAAAGGTTATGGACCATTTTGCAAATCCTCGCAATGTCGGCGAGATTGAAAACGCTGACGGTATCGGCGAGGTTGGCAACTCCAAATGCGGAGATATTATGAAAATGTACATTAAGGTTGAGAACGATGTCATCACCGATGTCAAGTTCAAAACCTTTGGCTGCGGTGCGGCAATCGCAACAAGCAGTATGGCTACAGAGATGATTAAGGGCAAGTCAATAAGCGACGCACTCAAGCTCACAAACAAGGCTGTTATGGAGGCTCTTGACGGACTTCCGCCTGTCAAGGTTCACTGCTCTGTGCTTGCCGAGCAGGCAATCAAGGCGGCTATCTCAGACTACTACACAAAAAAAGGCATCGACCCCGAACCATTCGTCGGAAAGGTTCCCGAATGTGACGAGTGCGCCTGCCACTGATTATTATAAACAAATACCTTGCGTCAACCAAAATGATGCAAGGTATATTTTCTATACGGTCTACATAACGAGGTATAATTATGAACAGCTATGTATTAATTGCAGGAGTTAATGGAACGGGCAAAACAAGCCTGCGTGGTGTTCTTGAAGGTCAGGGAGTTCTGCTCGGTCACATTATTGACGCAGACGCCATTGCAAAGCAAAATAATTATGACAACATTAAAGCCGGCAAAATGGCAATAAGTGAAATTAACTATTGCCTTGAAAATAATCTTTCCTTTACACAGGAAACAACGCTTTCAGGTCACCGAACCGAGCGCACAATCCGTCAGGCAAGGAAGCAGGGCTATATGGTCACTATGTACTATGTAGGATTAAACTCAAAGGAGGAAAGTCTGAGCCGTATTGCTAACCGTGTGAGAAAAGGCGGACACAGTATTCCCAAAGATGATGTTATCCGCCGTTTCAACAAGCGTACCGATTCGCTGAAAGAAATCCTTCCGCTGTGCGATAAGGTTATTTTTTATGACAACGAAAACGGTTTTGTCAAGGTAGCGGAAATTACAAATAACAAATTCAGCTACACAAATGGATACCGTCCTCAGTGGCTTGATCAGATAAAAAAAGAACTATCACTCTAAAAGTCGAGTGTTTACCTATAAGGTAAAATGCCGCCTGTTGTATTCATCAACAAGCGGCATTTATTATTTAATAAGTTATTCTGTTACGGTGTA